>RKRZ01000202.1 GCA_007571105.1 Gammaproteobacteria bacterium | reverse complement strand
CTGAATTGCAGCGCGGACACATCCCGCAGTCCCTTCCGGGCGCAGGCTCAAAAATTCCCCATCGCGGTCTTCGAAACTGTACATTTCCTTACCCACAATATCGGTCTCTTCGCCGACCGAACGCCGGTACAACTCACTCGCCTCCAGTTCGGGCGTGCGAATTTCTTCATAGCCGAAGGAGCAAGCCGCTTCTCGCCACACGCGCTCAATATCGCGCATGCGCTGCGCCTCATCCGGCAGTGCATCGTGCATCCCGCGCACCGATTGCAATTTCTGACTCATCCCGCCCCCTGCAACGCCATCAAAGGAGACCTTTGGGTCTCAAACACCTCACGCAAAACCGATTCTCCCGCCAACTGTCCGCAGGCCGCGGCAATGTCCTGGCCGCGCGCGCGCCGTGTCGTGGTTACCACGCCGGCTCCGTTCAACGCTTCAAAGAAATTCTGGTGAACCTCCGGTGCAGACGGCATGTAATCGCTTCCCGGAAACGGATTGAAGGGGATCAGGTTCACTTTCACAGGCAGGCCCTGAAGACGACGCGCGAGCATTTGCGCATGGCTCTCTGCATCATTGATTCCCGCCAGCAAGGCATATTCGATGGTGACTGTTCGACGGCGCCGCAAGCCCCGCTGTGCATAGCGTACACAAGCCTGCAACAACTTTTCAATCGGATAACGCGTATTTATCGGCATCAACTCAGTGCGCAAAGCATCGTCCGGTGCGTGCAGGGAGACCGCCAGACTGACCTCAGCCGAATGCCCCAAACGTTCGATGCCAGGAACCAAACCGGCCGTGCTGACGGTAATCCTCCGACAACCCAATCCATAGGCATGGTCGTCTTGAAATAACCGCAACGTGCCCAACACCGCATCCAGATTCGCCAGCGGCTCGCCCATTCCCATAAAGACCACATTGCTGATGGCGGATTCCGGCCATAAGCGGTGCCGCGCCAGCCACAGCTGCGCCACAATCTCATCAATGGATAGATTGCGATGCAGGCCTCCTCGTGCCGTGTGGCAAAACGTACACCCGAGCGCACAGCCGGCTTGCGAGGAGATGCATAAAGTCGTGCGCGCTGCACTGGGAATGAGCACCATTTCAATGAACTGACCGCACGACAGGCGCAACGTACACTTGCAGGTGCCATCGCGCGCATGCCTCAGATGTGCAATTTCCGGCAGTGTTGCACGGAAAGAATGTTCAAGCCTGTGGCGCAACCGCAACGGCAGAGCAACCATGCGCTCGGGCTCAAGGCTGCCGTATCGATGAATCTGCTGAATCAGCGTCGTCGCATGCGCCGGCGAGGCTTCTTGCTCATGCAGCCAGCACTTCCAACGCTTCCGGTCCCATTCCAGAAGAGAAGTGCGGCCGGATTCCGTATTCATCGGGTGCGCGGACAGAGCTCTCCGGACCCAAAAAAGAACGCAATCTCCTCGCGCGCCGTGTTCGGCCCGTCCGAGCCGTGAACTGCATTTTCATCAACTTCGGTGGCAAAATCCGCGCGGATGGTGCCGGGAGCTGCTTCCGCCGGATTGGTCGCACCCATTACGTCCCGATTGCGCTGGATTGCATCTTCTCCTTCCAGCACCTGCACCATGATCGGACCCGAGCTCATAAAGTCCACCAAGTCCGCGTAAAACGGACGGTCCCGATGCACCGCATAGAACTCTCCAGCTTGTTCCCGTGTCAGATGCATCATGCGCGCCGCAACAATGCGCAATCCGGCCGCCTCAAAGCGTTGATAGATCTCGCCAATATAGTTGTTACCAACGGCATCCGGCTTGATGATGGAGAGAGTTTGTTCGATTGCCATAGTCTTCCGTGCCAGCTATCCGCCAGGCTTGATTGAATGGGGAGGTTTGGGCTTCTTGCCAGAGAAGTTATTTTACTGACCGCCCCGTCGTTTTGCCTGATTCCCGAGGGCTAAACGGGATCAATCAAAAGCGCGTGCGTTTCTTGGTATCATAGTTCCCCATAGGAGATAATCAATTCCGCAACCCAAGAATGGCAGAATTTCAAATTCCAGACCGGTTTGGTGAGTTGCGGTTTCGCCAAGACACGACTCAGGCACACGCGCTAACGCCGGGCGCCTAGGACTGCATGTCCCGAGCAACGCGCTACTGTGAAATAGTCCTCGAGCGACGTTGGCTGGTCGCTGCCGTCTCGATTTTATTCCTGCTGCTGACGGCTGCCGGAGGCCCCGATCTGAAGGTTACTACCGACGGCGAGCGCGCCTTGTTCGGTGAAGACAATCAAGACCTTGCCGCCTGGGACCGGATGCAGGACATCTATGCGTCTTCCAACACGGCCATTATCGCGGTATCTCCCAAGCAGGCCGGAGAGGACATGTTCAGCCGCACCAGGCTCGCGGCTCTCGAACAAATTGAAGAACAACTCTGGCATACGCCGCATTCGCTTCGCGTGGATTCGCTGACCGGCTACTACCACACCGACGTCGATGGCGATGACCTGACGGTGGACCGCCTGGTGACGAATGCCATGGAGTTGGAGCCGGATGAAATCGCGCGCATCCGCGCCATCGCCACGGAATCGGACGAACTGGTCGGCCGGCTGGTCTCTCGTGAGGGGCATGTCGCCGCATTTATGATCAGTTTCGCTCTGCCCCAAGGGGAAGGCACCAATGCGAATGAAGTGAAGATCGAGGTCTGGCACTACCTCAGGGATCTGCTTGCCGAAGCCCGGAATACGTATCCCGATCTTGAGTTTTATCTGACAGGCAGCGTGATTCTTGGCGCCGCAACGCATGAATTGACGCTGGAGGGACTGACCACCCTGGCGCCGATTGCGCTTCTGGTGATTCTGATTGTGTCCATTGTCCTGTTGCGCTCCTTTTTCGGGATGCTCGCCATTTTCATCGTGGTCATCTGTACGCTGGCAAGCAATTTGGGCATTGCCGGCTGGGCAAATGTGCTACTGACGCCGAACACTTCCGCGCATCCGCTGATGATCTTGACGATCGCCGTCGCTTACACCAACCACATCGTCACCAGCGTCTACCGCTTGATGCGGGAGGGACGAACGCGCTATGAGGCCATCGCGGAAGCGATGCAAATCAACATGCACCCGATTACCATCGCGGCGGTGACCACCAGCATTGGATTTTTGAGCCTCAACATGGACGCCAATACCTGGGCCGGATTGACCCAGTGGATCACCGGTGCTCAATCGGCTGAGTTGTGCTGGGTGGGTTGCTCGCCGTTCGCTTCTCTTGGAAACTTGAGCGCCATCGGAATTCTGTGCCTCTTCATCTATTCCGTAACGCTGCTCCCGGTTCTGCTCTCCTTTTTGCCGGTCCCCGACTCGGTTACCGCCGAAAGGGAAGATGTCTGGCAGAAATTTGGCGCGTTTGTGGTCCGACAGCGCAAACGGTTGTTCGCCTCATTTTTGCTCGCTGCAATCATCCTTACTATGGGCGTTACCCAAATCGGGATCGACAACTCTTTCATCCGGTATTTTGATGAAGAACACGAATTTCGCGTCGACGCCGAATTCATCACGACGCATCTCTCCGGAATCAATTCCATCGACTATTCCCTGGACTCGGGAGAAACCGGAGGCGTCAGCAGTGTCGTCTATCTGGATCGGGTCGAACGTTTCGCCAACTGGTACCGGGCCCAGCCGGGCGTGCGAGACGTGACCGTCTATACGGACATCATCAAACGCCTCAACCGAAACATGAACGGGGATGACCCGGATCAATACCGGCTTCCGGAGACAGCGGAACTGGCGGGTCAATACCTGCTGCTCTACGAGTTTTCGCTCCCCTTCGGCGCAGACCTGAACGACCGCATTAATCTGAAGAAATCCGCCACCCGTATGTCCGTGGTCCTGGATGACATCACGTCGACGGAGATCGTAGGAATTGATCTGCGCGCTCAGGCCTGGCTGCAGGAGAACATGCCGGAAATTGCAACCGCCGGCGCCGGACATACGATTGCCAGTGCAAAAATCGCGGAGTCCGTATCGATTGCCATGCTGATGGGCATCGGGATTGCCTTGGGCATCATCTCGGTGATCCTTTTGGTCATGTTCCGCAGCGTCCGATACGGCGTCATCGCCTTGATTCCCAATTGCCTGCCGATCATCATGGGATTCGGGATCTGGGGCTATTTCCTAGGCTACATCAGCCTGAGCGGGTCCATTGTGGCGGCTATTGTCTTTGGCGTGGTGATCGATGATACCGTCCACTTCCTGTCCAAGTACAAGAAGTCACGAGCGCTCGGGATGAATTCTTCGGAATCGGTGAAGAGAACGTTCGTATTGACCGGCCAGGCCCTGTTCAACACGACGGTCATTTTGGTCGCAGGCTTTCTGACCTTTGGCATTTCAGATTTTGAAACTACGTGGACGATGGGATACGCGGTGGCGATCATGGCCGCAACAGCGCTGATTGCCGACTTTTTGTTCCTGCCGACATTGCTGATGATGGCGGACAAGGACGAGGAATCTTCAGCCGAGCATGGCTAGAACCCCATGCATCCTTTGACCCTATAATATGAAATCGTCGAGTCGGCGCACCTTTTGTCGCACCAAACCCGAGTGAGCAAACCATCGTGCCATCCGTAGTGATTGTTGGAGGCGGGCCTGCTGGAATGAGCGCGGCCTATGCCCTGAAAAAGAAAGGCATCGAAGCCATCGTCTTGGAAACCGACTCTGTGGCCGGCGGACGCGCACGCGGCGACAAGGTCGGAGGCTTCAGTATCGAAGTGGGAGCCGAGTTTATGACGGGCGCTTTCGAACAAGTCGGCCAGCTCGCCGAAGAACTGAATGTCGAGATCATTCCATTTCTGGATGACACCGGGATCATCGACCGCAATTCCAAGGTGTATGGCCGCAAATCTCGTCGGGAAGTCTTTCTTGCCAATTCACTGAAGACGCTGTATCAGTTTGTGAAACTGTTGCGCTATTGCCGAAAGAATCGGGATTCTTTGACGTTTGGCGACCCCACGAAACTTGAGCAAATCGATGACCCTGACACCAGTCTTCACGATGTCGTCGTGAGAGAAGGGGGAGAGGCCGTACTTAAAAACATCATCGAGCCGACGGTCTGCGGCATCTGCCTGATCAGTGCGAACCGAATTGGTGTGGCGATGGGATTGAATGTCTTGTGGAGTTTTTTCTTTGGCTCCCACGGATTCAAGCTCGGCAGTTTCATGAGAGCCTTCACGGGAGGATTCGGGGCATTCATGGATGCGCTCTACGAAGCGATCAAGGACAACGTCCGACTCAATACGGCCGCCGAAAAAATTGTTATTGCCGATGGCAAAGTCACCGGGGTGCAGACGAACCAAGGTTTTATTGAGGCGGATGTGGTGATTTGTGCGACAACGGCCAGCATCGCCCGCAAGATCACGCCAGACCTGCCGCAAGATTGGCAGGAGAGACTGTCGGCTGTCGGATATGCGCCGGGTGTCGATGTGATATGGGGAAGCAAAGGGAAATTGCTTCGGGATAAGTTGTATGGCTATGCCTCGGCTCCGGGGAACGATTCGCCACTGGTCTCGTATGGCGACCAGTGCGTCAAATCTCCCGGGTCTGGGCCTCCTGAAAGCGTGTGCCTTCACATCAAGTTGGCGCCGCTACGTACCGGGGGCGAGAAGTTGATGGAAATGAGCGATGAGGAAATCGAACAAGTCGCGATTGAACAAATCGAGCGATTCGATCTGCCCAAAGTGGAGAATCCTTCGTTCTGTCACGTAATCCGGCATAAGGAAGCCATGTGCCACGGTCCTTCGGGAATGTTCCGGGCGGTTGCGCCTTTGCGCCTTTCCGATCACCCGGAAGCACGCGGGCTCTTTTTCGCTGGGGATTATTTGCACATTCCAAGCAGCAACGGCGCCGTGACCAGCGGGATGCGGGCAGCCGAGATGGTCGAAGAGGCACTGGCACGCGCGTAAACTTCAGCGCGGCCGTTGGCTGGCGCGGATGTAAAAATTACGATGATGAGCCGATCGGCCCGATCAAGGGGTTATCAGGCGGCTTCCTTCTGAGAATCTTCGGGCATCGGGTGGAAGATCGAGTTGTAGAAACTCATCACCCCCGCTCCCATTTTTACCGCTGGCCAGACCGGGCGAATTTTACGGAACAGTTCCACGTAGTCGGAGTCACCGCGGAACATGCCGGTCATGGTGTCCCACAAGTGCGGGAAAACCACTTCGGCCGCAAAGTAGGCGCCGGGTGCAGGATAAAACACACGGCGGAATTTTCGGGCGACGGCCACTTCCTGAAGCACAGTCTGATTGAGTGCCTCTGAGTAGTTCTCCTCCAGACTCGTGATTTCCTGATTCAGATATTGAAGGATCTTCTCGGCTGCAATTTGTCCGGAACGCACAGCCGCCCAAATACCTTCGGCCGTCAAGGGGTCCATGAAACCGCCGGCATCCCCGACCAGCACGATATTTCCTTTCGCGGGCGTAAAGTATCGGTCCTCCAACCTGATTAACGGCAAGGGATAACCGCGCAACCCCCAGAGATCGGCAGGATCGAAACCATAGAACCGGACCAGGTCCTTGATGGCTTCCCGCAAAGTCGGGCCGACATGGAAATGCCCTCCCAAGCCGATGTTAACATGGTCACCCTTTGGAAACAGCCACGCATATCCGCCGCTGACACAACCGAAGTCCACCGCCAAGGCGTCCTTCCACTTGTCCGGGTATTTATCGGGCGAGATGTTCCCTTCCAGGGCCACCGCATATTCATAATTTTCGCGGTTCGAGATGCCTGATACTTTGGCCGTGATTCCATTCGCGCCATCGGCGCCGACCAGAACGCGGCCCCGGTAACTCTTCCCATCCGAGGTGTGCACAGT
>RKRZ01000075.1 GCA_007571105.1 Gammaproteobacteria bacterium | reverse complement strand
GACCGTAACCCGCCCACCAACCGGAGGCCGCCATCGCCGATCCTCCGCTCACCTTGCGGGCCTCCTCTTCCCGAAACTGCTCAATGCGCAAGGCATCAATGGCGACATCCTGAGTCGCGCTGGCCGTGGCAAGCAAAATCGCCCACATGGCAATCCATTCAATTTGAACCGCCGGCTCCAGCCGCGACAAAGCAATCAGGCAGACCACAATGATGCCCTGCATCGCCACAACCCACGAACGTCGCGCACCGAACCTCTGCGTCAACCAGGGAATGCGCACCCCATCCACGATTGGAGCCCAGGCTACATTGGCTGCATAAACCACCATGATCAGCCCGAACAGGCCGATATCCGAACGACTGAAACCACTCTCCTGCAGCCACAGAGTCATCATCGACAGAATGGCCACATGCGGCAGACCACTGATTGCACCGATCAGCAGGATGCGCAACATGCGCACATCCTGGTACAAGCGCAATGCCTCGCGCCAACTCAGGGTCTGAACACTGAAAGCCGTCATGATTCAGGCAACTTGTAGTCCATGATCAACGGCGCATGATCTGAAAACCGCCGATCTTTGTAGATGCGCGCCCGGTGGGCGCAGCCTGCGAGATTTCGCGACACCGCCTGATAATCAATCCGCCAGCCGACATTCTTGTCCCAAGCCCGTCCTCGGTTCGACCACCAGGTGTATTGCTCCGCACGCGGGTCCACTTCACGAAAGGCGTCTGCAAAGCCTCCAGAACCGAAGACCTCATCCATCCAGGCGCGCTCTTGCGGAAGGAATCCTGAATTTTTCTGATTTGAGCGCCAGTTTTTCAGATCAATAGGCTGGTGCGCGATATTCCAGTCGCCGCACACAATCGCACGACGCCGACGCAAACGTTGCAGATGTTCCATAAACTCATCCAGAAACCGGTATTTCGCTTCTTGTCGCGCTTCACTGGATGAGCCTGAAGGCGCGTATAGCGACACCACCGATAAACGCCCAAATCTCGCTTCCAGATAACGCCCTTCACGATCAAACTCTCCAGAGCCAAACCCTTCAATCAAGCGGTCTGGGCGTTCGCGGCTGAACAACGCCACTCCACTGTAGCCGGGACGTTCTGCCGGAAGATAATGGCAACAAAACGATTTCGGGCGAAATACGTCTGCGGCGAGCTGTTCCTGCTGCGCACGCACTTCCTGCAAGCACACTACATCCGCGCGCTGACGCGAGAGCCAAGGGAAAAACCCCTTGCGTTCAGCACTTCGAATCCCGTTGACATTCAGTGTGATAATGCGCATACCCTCTTCCTAAAATTTGCAAGGCAGTATGATAGCGACGTCACAAGCGCCTCTCTTTGGCCCCTCACCGCTATATGAATTCCTCGGCAGATTATCAGCGCGAGTTCCTGCAATTGGCGCTGGAATATGAATGCCTGAAGTTTGGCGATTTCACTTTGAAGTCGGGTCGACAAAGCCCTTATTTCTTCAGCGCAGGCGCTCTGAATGACGGGACGGCGCTGAGCCGTGTTGGCGCCTGCTACGCGCACGCAGCGATTGCCGCTGAAATTGACTTCGGCATGCTGTTTGGCCCGGCCTACAAAGGCATTCCACTGGCAAGCGCGATGGCCTGCGCCTTGCATCAATTGTACGATCGACCGACGCCGGTCGCCTTTGACCGCAAGGAGGCCAAGATGCACGGCGATGCCGGACATACGTTCGGCGCTCCTCTTGAAGGCCGTGTGCTGTTGATTGACGACGTGATTTCCTCGGGAATGACCGTGCGGGCTTCGGTGGATTTGATTCGTGACAGCGGCGCCACGGTAGCGGGCTTGCTGGTGCTGCTCGATCGGGGAGAGCAAGGGCAAGACGGCGGACAATCGGCCGCGCAGGAATTGGCGGAACAGTGTGATATGCCGGTGCATGCAATTGTCCGCGCCCAAGATTTTCGGCGACTGTTGCAGGATGCGCCTCAGTACCAACAGTTTCACGGCCAGGTCGAGACTTATCTTGAGCGCTACGGGGCCTGACTGCCCCTGATTGCCGCACGCGCCGCCGTCACATTCGCACGCGCGCCGTGCCACAGATTGAAACTTTCTGCCGCCTGCTCCAGCAGCATCCCGAGGCCATCGAAGATGCATTCGCAACCTGCCTCTTTTGCCCATTTCTGAAAGTCTGTCTCCGGCCCATACATCAGGTCGTAACAAATCCCCTGCTGCGCTACCATCCCCTTTGGCAAATCCAGCCCTGAGTCGGACCACGCACTCGCCGTTGCATTGAGGATCAGATTGAATTCCTCATTTCCCAAAGCCTCCAGACCACACGCGGCAACTGCGCCACGCATCGCAAACGCCTCCGCCAAAGCTTTGGCACGCTCTGGAGTTCGGTTTGCCAGCGTCACCGACATCGGCGCACAGTCAAGCAGGGGACCCAAAATCCCTCGCGCCGCGCCTCCTGCACCCAGAATCAGAATACGCTGAGCCGAAAGTTCCAGACCCAGATTCTCCTGGAGATCACGAACCAACCCACTGCCATCCGTGTTATCCCCAACCAGATCGTCCCCATCCATTGCCAGCCAATTCACTGCACCAGCCTCCTCGGCGCGCGAGCTTGCATGGTCTACCAATTGAAGCGCCGCCTGCTTATGTGGCAGCGTCACGTTGAGCCCATCGCCCCCGGAGGCAAAAAACTTCCGAACCGCCGATTCCAGGTCCGCTTCTTCGACATCCATCTGCGAATACTGCAAATCCACACCCTCGTGCGTCGCAAATACCGCATGAATGACCGGCGACAGACTGTGGGCCACTGGGTGCCCAACGACGGCGTAGCGCCTCAACAATCTACTCCGAGAGCCATGCAGCGACTTCTCCAGCCGCATACGTCAGGATCGCATCTGCACCGGCACGCTTGAACGCCAACAACGACTCCAACATACAAGCCCGCTCATCGAGCCAGCCACGTTCTGCCGCAGCCTTCAGCATGGCATATTCACCGCTGACGTGATAGGCAAACGTCGGAGCCCCAAAACGTTCCTTGACGCGCCGCAATACATCCAGATATGGCAACCCCGGCTTGATCATCACCATATCGGCGCCTTCTTCCAGGTCCAGCGCCACCTCGCGCAGCGCTTCATCGCTATTGGCAGGGTCCATCTGATAACTGAATTTATCGGCATTGCCAAGGTTCTCCGCCGAACCCACCGCATCCCGGAACGGACCGTAGAAGGATGAGGCATATTTGGCAGCATACGCCAGAATCCTCACCCGGGAGTAGCCTTGCGCTTCCAACTCCTGCCGGATTGCACGCACGCGCCCGTCCATCATGTCGGACGGCGCCACAATATCCGCACCGGCCTCAGCGCAACAGAGCGCCTGCAAGGTGAGAATTTCCACGGTCATGTCGTTGGCAATCTCGCCCGAAGAATCCAGCACCCCATCCTGACCGTGTGAGGTGTACGGGTCCAGAGCCACATCGGCAATGACCCCCAACTCCGGAACCGCTTCTTTCAGCGCGCGAATAGCGCGAGGAATCAGGCCTTCGGGATTGGTCGCCTCACCGGCCTCGGCAGATTTGAGCTCTTTTTCAATCACTGGAAACAGCGCCACAGCGGGAATGCCAAGGCGCGACAATTCCTGCGCCCGTTCGCACACGAGGTCCACGCTCAGGCGATGAATGTCCGGCAGCGAAGGAATCGCGGCGCTCAGCCCTTCGCCTTCCTGCACGAACAAGGGCTGGATCAAATCGTCAGGGGTGAGGACATGCTCACGCATCAGACGGCGCGAAAAGTCATCCCCACGCATCCGGCGCATGCGCAGCTGGGGAAATGCAGGTGAAGGATTCATCGGAACCTTGCAAGTGGTCAGCAACACCACATTTTAGCGACCATCATGTCAATCACTGCAACTTGTCGCGCAGGCGCTCATTGACCTGCTGCGGTTCCACCTTGCCCTGCGAGGCCTTCATGACCTGACCGACAAAAAAGCCCAGCAACTTGGTTTTGCCGCCACGATATTGCGCAACTTCATCCGGGTGCGCGGCCAGCACTTCTTCGACCCACTGATCCAATTCCTCGCCTTGGCCGACTTGTCGCAAGCCCAATCGGTCTACCACCGCCTCAGCCTCTCCCCCTTCCTTCCACATCGATTCGAGCACAGTCTTTGCCGCCGAATTCGACACCTCGCCTGCTGCAAGCAGTTGCAGCAGACCCGCCAATGATTCCGCACTGAGGGGAATATCTTCACTTCCCTGGTCTCGTTTTCGCATCTGCGCCAATACACCCGTGACCCACTTGCCCGCCAGCATGGGATCCGCTCCCGCTTGTACCACTGCTTCAAAGTACTGGGCCAAATAGCGCGTTTGCGCCAGTTGCGTTGCCATCTCTGGTGACAAAGAGAATTGATCCACGAGCCGATCCTTCAGTTGCAGCGGCAATTCCGGCAAACTGGCCGCCAACTCTTCGATCATGGCTTCTTCAACCACGACGGGCAGCAAATCGGGATCCGGAAAATAACGGTAGTCGTCAGCAAACTCCTTCTCGCGCATCGGTCGGGTGCAATGGCTCCCCGCGTCATATTGGCGTGTCTCCTGCACCAGTGTGCCGCCGCTCTCGAGCACCTCGATCTGGCGTTGTTGCTCGTAGCGCAGAGCGCGCTCAACGAATCGAAATGAGTTGATGTTCTTGATTTCAACCTTGACGCCCAACTCGGTTTCGCCGCGTGGGCGCAGGGAAATGTTTGCATCGCAGCGAAAAGAACCCTGCTCCAGATTGCCGTCGCACACGCCCAGACACGTGACGATGCCATGCAGGGTGCGCATGTAGGCGGAAGCTTCTTCGGGACTGCGCAATTGCGGCTCCGAGACAATTTCCATCAATGGAACGCCTGCGCGATTGAGATCCACGGCGCTTTCGCTCGCATATTCCTCATGCAGCAGTTTTCCGGCATCCTCTTCCAAGTGGGCACGAGTCAAGTCAATGCTGCGACGGCTGCCATCGGATAATTCCATCTCAATGACACCTCCTTCGACAATCGGCTGCTCATACTGACTGATCTGATAGCCGCGCGGCAAATCCGGATAAAAGTAATTCTTGCGCGCAAAAACACAAGGCGAGCAGATTCGGGCGCCAATGGCCAATCCAAAGCGCACCGCCATGCGAACGGCGTCGCGGTTAGCAACCGGCAATACGCCCGGCAGAGCCAGATCAACGCCGCAGGCCTGACGATTGGGCTCCGCCCCATAGCGCGTTGAGGCGGCCGAAAACAGCTTGCTTTGCGTGGACAGTTGGGCGTGAATTTCCAGCCCGATTACGGTTTCCCAGTCAGTCATGCGAACTCCGGCGGGACCTGGCGGTGCCAATCTGTCTCCTGCTGCCAGACATGGCCCCAGCGCAACATGCGCGCTTCATCGAAATAATTGCCAATCAACTGTACAGCGGTGGGCAATCCGTCGATCGGGCGCGTCGGTATTGACAGCCCGGGCAAGCCGGCCAAATTGACCGGAATCGTATAACAATCAATCAGATACATCTCTACCGGATCCTCGAGTTTCTCGCCCAGCAAAAAGGGCAACACCGGGGAAACCGGCGCGGCAATTACATCCGCCTGCTCAAAAACTTCCTGAAAGTCTTGACGAATCAATTGCCGAACTCGTTGCGCCTTTCCGTAGTAGGCTTGATAGTACCCTGCAGACAAGGCATAAGTCCCAAGCATAATGCGCCGCCGAACTTCAGCGCCGAATCCCTCTTCGCGCGAACGGCAAAACAGATCATCCAGATTCTCCGGGTCCGCGCAACGATGACCGTAGCGCACCCCATCGTAACGCGCCAAATTCGAGGAGCATTCGGCAGAAGCAATCACGTAATAAGCCGGCGTCGCAAGCGGCAAATTCGGCAGCGATACCTCGACCAGGCGGGCACCCTGACGCTCCCAAAACGCTACCGCTTCCTCGATGGATGCCCGAATGCGCGCATCCAGGCGGTCGTCAAAAAACTCTTTCGGCAAGGCAATGCGCAAAGATTCCAGCGGAGAGTCTAATTCGGCCAGATAATCCGACACCGGATGCTCCACACAGGTCGAATCCCGCTCATCAAAGCCGGCCATAGCGCCCAGCAACAAGGCGCAGTCTTCAGCACTTGCGCCAATCACGCCCCCCTGATCCAGGCTGGACGCATAGGCCACCATGCCGTAGCGCGAAACCCGGCCATACGTGGGCTTCAGCCCGGTCACGCCGCAGAATGCGGCCGGCTGACGAATCGAGCCCCCCGTATCCGTCGCCGTCGCCGCCGGCACCAGCCGCGCCGCCACCGCCGCGGCCGAACCGCCACTGGAACCGCCCGGCACCCGCTCGGTATCCCAAGGATTGCGCACCGGTCCATAAAAACTGGTTTCGTTGGACGATCCCATGGCGAATTCGTCCATGTTGGTCTTGCCCACACTCACAGCACCAGCCGCATCCAGGCGCTCGACTATGGTGGCATCGTAGGGGGCGATGAAATTGTCCAGCATTCGCGAGCCGCAGCTGGTTCTGATTCCTTCAGTGCAGAAAATGTCCTTGTGCGCAACAGGAATTCCCGCAAGCGGCATCACCGCATCCGTATCCGATCTGCGTGAGGCATTAGAGGCGTCTTCAGCGCGCTTCGATCCAAATCCGTTTCTCAATGTCCTGCTCGCTTTCACAAAAGACGAAGATGTCATAGCGTTCGTGCGCAGCTCCGGCAGGTATCCGAAAGAACTAGAATCCCCATACCCGCAGGCACAGCGACTTCTCGCACGCCTTGCGGACCGATACAAACTCGGCGTCATCGCCAACCAGCCGCCGGGTACATCAGAGCGCCTCGAACGCTACGG
>RKRZ01000103.1 GCA_007571105.1 Gammaproteobacteria bacterium | reverse complement strand
GCGTAGGCAATGCAGTGCACCAGAATGTCCAGTTGATCCCAGTGTTTGGCAAGCGCTTCAAAAGTTGTGGTCATTTGCGCTTCATCGGCAACATCGCAGGGGAATATCGCCGCATCGCCGCATTGCGCGGATAGTTTTTCGGCGCGCGTGCGGAGTTTCTCGTTTTGGTAGGTGAAGGCCAGTTCCGCGCCTTGCGCATACATGCACTCGGCGATGCCCCATGCAATGGAGCGATTGCTGGCGACGCCAGTGATCAGGGCTTTTTTGCCGTCAAGAAATCCCATAAGCGTGAATGCGATGGTGGCAGGTATTCAGTGGGCTGCCATTATAGGGTTCTTCGGAGTCCTTGCGCAGAAGAGTGTCGCCTATCCGAATTAGTGAGAGCGCCATGGGTTGACCACAGACACATCGAAATACTTGAAGTCTTTTTCGTTGCGCGTAACAAGAACGAGATCATGGCAAATGGCTATGGAAGCAATTTGGGCATCCAGCGCGGCTGGTGTGCGGCCGCTTCGATCACCTTTCCCCATCAAATCCCCCCAAGTGATTGCCGCTGGGGTACTGAACGGCAGAATGCGTCCCTCGAATTGCAGTGGCAGATCCTGCCTGATCCATTCCAGATATTGGCTCCGGCGTTTTCCCTGATAAAACTTTTTTGCCCCCCGAACAAGTTCTCCAATCGTTTGGGCTGTAAGAAACAATTCTGCTGGGTTTTGTTCAGAGAGCCAGTGTAGTACGCGTGGGTTTGGTTCTGGCTTGACGGTCTCGCTGATCACATTGGTGTCAAGAAGAAAAGCCATCAGTCTAGAGATACCGGACGTCCCGTCGTTTGGTCTCGCTCTGTTGATAATCCTGTTTCAACCAAGGGAGAGGAGCGCAAAAAGGTGATCAGTTCCTCTGCCGTCTTGGCTTGAGGGACTGCCACCCAAGGTTGCAGGATTTGACGGATGCGTATGGCATTCTTTTTGTTTGCTCGCAATACTTCCGCAATTGCCTTGATCAGGGAGGCATCCTGAGCGGAGACAGTAACTTCAACGCGTTTGGCTCCACGCGCCGCAATCTTCTTGCGGTGTCGTGCGACACGCAAGGAGTTTCCTTTGGCATTTATAGTGGAGCTCATAGATCAGGTTACCGGTAACGTTTCCGCATTTTGCATAATAAGCGAGCAATTGTCAAATCTGCCGAAACCTTTCAGAACCATTACGAGTTTGCCGATGGGTTCTCGATGGTAAGATTGTGCCGAAAGTCGGTGCGAAATTGGATGTGATTGCACGTACTTGCGAAAGCGTGACATTTGGGATGAATGGTCGACAGTGGCGTGTCCTGTACACATGCTCAGATTTAGGTTTTGATGTCTTTTAATTTGCGCCTTTGCATGTTGACGGCGGTGATATTCATTGCCGGCTGCGATGGCGTCTGGAACAATCCCTATGGTCTGTCCGAAGGTTCGGAGGACATGGTCTATTACTCGACGTTTAGTGAGCGCCCCCAGTTTCTGGACCCCGCCCGTTCTTATTCCACCACGGCCTATCAGTTCATTCAGCAGATTTACGAGCCCCCGCTCGGCTACCATTACCTCAAGCGCCCCTTTGCGTTGCGCTCCTTGTCCGCGGAACGCATGCCGACTGTACGTCTGCTTGATGCGCAAGGACGTGAATTGCCTCCAGACACGCCGCCGAATCAAGTGAGATATAGTGAATATATCATTGATATTCAGCCGAATATTCTGTATCAGCCGCATCCAGCACTGGCCCGTCGCGAAGATGGGGGTTTACGCTACCACAACCTGACGGAGGCGGATCTTGCCGCCATCAATACGTTGTCGGATTTCGAACATACCGGCACTCGCGAATTGATTGCGGAGGACTTCGTCAACGAGATCAAACGAATGGCCGACCCGCGTCGGCATTGTCCGGTGACCGGGATTCTGGGGGAATACATCGTCGGCTTCACGGAGTTTCGTGAGCGCATCAAGGCGCAACAGGACGAATGGTCCTTTGATCTGCGCCCTTATTCAATTTCGGGCGTTCAGGTGGAGTCGCGATACCGCTACCGAATCCGTCTTCACGGAGTCTATCCGCAGTTCATCTTTTGGCTGGCGATGCCATTTTTCGCGCCGGTGCCTTGGGAGGCGGATGTGTTCTATGCGCAGGACGGCATGAGCCAACGCAACCTGAACCTGCATTGGCACCCGATCGGGACGGGGCCGTACATGCTGACGGAAAACAATCCGAACTTGCGCATGGTGCTGGAGCGCAACCCGAATTTCCGTGGCGAGACCTATCCATCCGATGGCGATCCGGGAGACCGGGAAGCCGGATTTCTGCGTGATGCCGGGCGCACGCTGCCGTTTCTCGATCGCGCGATCTACAGCCTGGAGAAAGAGAGCATTCCGCGCTGGACCAAGTTTTTGCAAGGCTATTACGACATGTCCGGCATTGGCTCGGATAGTTTCGATCAGGCCATTCAGTACAGCGGCACCGGTGAGGCGGGAGTGACGGATGAGATGCGCGAGCGCGGCATCGACTTGTCCACCGCGATCGCATTGACGGTGTACTACATGGGCTTCAATATGATCGACCCGGTAGTGGGTGGCACCAGTGAACGCAGCCGCCTGCTGCGCCAGGCCATTTCTATTGCAGTGGACTACGAGGAATACATTGCCATTTTCAACAATGGTCGCGGGATACCGGCGCAAGGGCCGATCCCTCCACAGATTTTCGGTGCGCATCTTGGCGAGGCGAACCTCAACCCCCATGTTTATCGCTGGCGTGAAGGTCGGGCTGAGCGTCGCGGCATTGAGGAGGCGCGAGAACTGTTACGCCAGGCCGGCTACCACAAGGGCATTGACCAGGAGACCGGCAAGCCGCTGACCCTGTACTACGAGGCAGTTGGCGCAGGACCGGATGCCAAGGCGTCGTTGAACTGGTTGCGCAAACAGTTCGCCAAACTCGACATTCAATTAGTCATTCGGGCGACTGATTACAACCGGTTCCGTGCGAAGATGCGCGAGGGGGCGGGGCAGATCTTCCAATGGGGCTGGCACGCCGATTATCCGGATCCGGAAAACTTTTTGTTCTTGCTGTACGGGCCGAATGCGCAGGTCGACAACGATGGACCCAACTCAACCAACTACCGCAACCCCGAATACGATGCGCTGTTCTCCCAGATGAAAAACATCCCGAATGGACCGAAGCGTCAACGCATCATCGATCAGATGATGGAGATTTTGCGTCACGATGCGCCCTGGGCTTGGGGCTACCACCCGGTGGATTATGTGCTGTCGCATGACTGGATGATCAACAACAAGCTCAGCACGATTTCCTACAACACCCTCAAATATCATCGCATCGACGTGGACCGCCGGGCGCAAAAGCGCGCCGAGTGGAACGCGCCGGTTGTCTGGCCGCTGTGGCTTGCGCTGATTGTGCTTATTGCGCTGATTGCGACGGCTCTGATCGGATTCATGCGCCGCGAGCGGGAGCGGGCACGATGACGGCGTACATCATCCGGCGTGCGCTGTACGCGATCCCGATTCTGATCGGGGTCAACCTGCTGACTTTCGCTCTGTTCTTTGTGGTCAATTCTCCGGAAGAGGTGGCGCGCCTGCACTTGGGAGACAAACAGGTGACGCAGGAGCAGGTCGAAGCGTGGAAATATGAACGCGGGTATCACCTGCCGCTGATGTACAACGGTGAGGCCGAGGGAGCGGAGCAGTTTACGGAGACAATTTTCTACACCAAGTCCGTGCGCCTGTTCGCCTTTGATTTCGGCAATTCCGACAGCGGCCGCAACATCGGCCACGATATTCGCCAGCGCATGTGGCCCAGTTTGGCGCTGGCTGTGCCGAGTTTGTTATTAGGCTTGCTGCTCAACACCACCTTGGCCTTGATGCTGGCGTTCTTCCGTGGCAGCTATCTGGATGTTGGCGGAGTGGTGCTGTGTGTGGCCTTGATGTCAGTCTCGGCTTTGTTCTACATCATTGGCGGGCAATATCTGGTTGGCAAGTTGCTGCAAATGGTGCCGATTTCAGGCTACGACACGGGTTTCGAAGCGCTGAAATTTCTGGTCCTGCCCATTCTGATCAGCGTGGTGTACGGCATCGGTTCCGGGACGCGCTGGTATCGGACCCTGTTTCTGGAGGAGATCTCCAAGGACTACGTGCGAACGGCGCGCGCCAAGGGCTTGTCGGAGCAGTGGGTGCTGTTTCGCCACGTGTTGCGCAACGCGCTGATTCCGATTCTGACCGGTGTGGTGGTGCTGTTGCCGCTGCTGTTTATGGGTAGCCTGATTACGGAGTCGTTTTTCGCGATCCCAGGATTGGGCAGTTACACCATTGATGCCATTCAGCGCCAAGACTTCTCAATCGTGCGCGCCATGGTGTTCTTGGGCACCGTGCTGTACATCCTGGGTCTGCTGCTGACGGATATTTCCTACACATTGGCGGACCCCCGAGTGCGTCTGAACTGATCATGTGGGTTGTTTTGCTGACCGATTTCTTCCTGTTCCTGTTGCTGGCAGGGATCGGGCTCTACAGTGTGCTGGCGTACCGATCCGAACATCTGCGTGCGGCCTGGCGGTCCGTCATCATGCGGCGCATGGGTGCGGTTTCGGTTGTGGTGCTTGGATTTTTTATGGGGATCGCCATTTTGGACTCCGTGCATTTCCATCCTCGATTGGAACAGCCGACTGAGCGGGCGACGCACTCGAACGAAATCCTCAGTGTGTTCGACGTCCTGGTGGGGCCGATGCGCACCCAGGTGGAGCGCACCTATTCGGCTCCCTTCGCCTGGCGCAGCCATAACAAGGAGGCCATGGAAGTCGAAGGGCAGGTTGTGCGGGGTTATCCTCGTTTGGAATATGGCGGCGCGCATCTGCAGGATCCCGAACGCGAACGTGCCGGTGATATTGCGGTTCGCGTTCTGTCCGGCGCCGCCCAGGGGGCGCTTGTCTGGAGCGCGCTGGTGTTGTTGGTGGGGGGGCTGCGCCGAAGACGCGCACCACCTCCGGATGTGGCGCCATTGCCGTGGCGCTGGATCGCGGCGACAGTGCTGGCGTTGTTGGCACTGATCGGCGTGGCGGCGGAGTTGGTGGGCGCTTACCACATCTTCGGCACCGACAAGGTCGGTGAAGACGTGCTGTATCAGACCCTGAAAAGCATTCGCACCGGCGTGCTGATTGGAACCCTGACGACTCTGATCATGCTGCCGTTTGCGATTGCGCTGGGCACGATGGCGGGATATTTCCGGGGTTGGGTGGATGACGTGATTCAGTATCTGTACACCACGCTCAATTCGATTCCCGGCGTTTTGCTGATTGCGGCTGCGATTTTGTCGCTGCATGTCTACATGAGCGCGCATGCTGAAGACTACGCATCGCTGGCAGAGCGCGCCGATTTGCGGTTGCTGTTCTTGTGCATGATTTTGGGCTTGACCAGTTGGACGGGGCTGTGTCGCCTGCTTCGCGGCGAGGTGCTGAAACTGCGTGAGCAGGATTACATTCAGGCGGCGGTGGCCTTTGGCGTGCCGGGCATGCGCATTCTGTGGCGGCACGTGCTGCCGAATGTGATGCACATCGTGCTGATCACGGTGGTGCTGGATTTCAGTGGGCTGGTTTTGGCGGAAGCCGTGTTGTCCTATGTTGACATTGGGGTGGACCCGTCCATGAACAGTTGGGGCAACATGATCAATAGTGCGCGCCTGGAAATGTCGCGTGAGCCGGTTGTCTGGTGGTCGCTGGCGGCCTCGTTTGTGTTCATGTTCGTGCTGGTGTTGTTTGCCAATTTGCTAGCGGATGCGGTGCGTGATGCCTTTGACCCGAGGGTTCAGTGATGAGTCCGCTGCTGCAGGTTGAGGGATTGCGCGTCAGCTTTGGCGCTGGCGAGACGCGAAGCGTTGCGGTCGATGAGATCAACTTTGAGATTGCAAAACAGGGAACCTTTGCGCTGCTTGGCGAGTCGGGCAGCGGCAAGTCAATCACGGCTCTGAGCGTGATGCGCCTGCTGCCGCAGGCAGCGACTATTGAGGCAGGGCATGTGCGCCTGCACGGGCAGGACTTGCTGGACTTGCCGGAAGCCCGAATGCGGGAAGTTCGCGGCGGGGCTATGGGCATGATCTTTCAGGAGCCGATGACTTCGCTGAACCCGGTGATGACAGTGGGTCAGCAGATTGGAGAATCCCTCATTCGCCGAGGACTTTCGCGACGAGCGGCCTGGTTGCGCGCGCTCGAACTGCTGGAATCCGAGGAGCCCGGGCTCATGGTGCTTGATTTGCAAATGCCCCGGATGACGGGACTGGAAGTCCTGAAACAATTGGCCAAGCAGGAGCAGGAGGCCCCCACTTGCGCGGGGACAAGCCTAGCGCAGCGTCCTCAAGGCGCAGCCGGGCATACGATCCTGGCGAATCGTCCCCCGATTATCGTGATGACGGCCCATGGGACGATTCAACTGGCCGTGGAAGCCATGAAGTATGGATCTGCCGATTTTCTCACGAAACCCCTGGACATGGATCACCTGATCCTGAGAATACAACAGGTCCTGGAACGCGAGGACCTGAAACGGCATATCGCCGTGTTGCGCCAGGAAGTCGAATCCCGGTACGCCACCATTGTGGCGGATACGCCGGCCATGGCGTCACTCATCGGGGAGACCAAACGGGTGGCTGATTCGGATGCCACCGTGCTGCTGCTGGGAGAGAGCGGCACGGGCAAGGAACTCTTCGCCAGGTCCATCCATCAGTGGAGCAGACGGGTTGATAAGCCCTTTGTCGTGATCAATTGTGTGGCCTTGACCGAAACCCTGCTCGAAAACGAATTGTTCGGTCATGAAAAAGGTGCATTCACGGGAGCGACGACGCAACAAAAAGGGAAAGTCGAAATGGCCGATGAAGGCACCCTTTTCCTGGACGAGATAGGGGACATGGCCCCGGACCTGCAAGCTAAATTGCTGCGCCTTCTGCAGGACCGGGAATTTCAT
>RKRZ01000142.1 GCA_007571105.1 Gammaproteobacteria bacterium | reverse complement strand
TCGCGTCGACACAGACGCCCAGTAGATAAAAAATGTTGCCGCCTAAGGCAAAGCAAGTGTACAGGGATTGCGAAAGATTTTCAAATTCGAAGGCTCTCCTTATTACTGTGCAATACGGCGAGGCATTGAATATCCACTTAGCTGTCACGCTCCGCCATCAAAGGCTTTAGAGCGGTCCTGAGGTCGTCCTTGATTGTCCTCAAACTCTCCACGGAAATTGCAGGTCCATGATCGGCCGCCTGGGCTACGGCCATCTCTAGGTCCGACACTGTTTTCACGACCACGGGTTTGGCGTCGCGCTGACAAATACTCGCAGCATAGTCCTTGAACTTGAATCCATTTCCGGCAACAAGGGGAGATAACTCAATCCATTGGCGCGGCACGCGGAAAGCATCTGCTGCAATCAGCCCATGCAGACTCGAAGAAATTAACACCTTGGACTCGCTGATCTGTTTTGCGACGGTCCGCCAATCATCTTCGACATCGATAATGTTGAATCTCTCATCCCCGCGAACAGCCTCGAAGAACAGGAAGTTCCTGTCGAAGTGATGTGGGACGATACCTACCCCCCCCCCCTTCGGAGCGGCGATCATGTCGCTTACAAAAAGGCCAGGGTCCCCGAAAGGGATGTCTCCATTGAGTCCGATAAGCGATGCGGTGAGTGGTCCCCGAAGGGCTAGGACCGACGTGTCCGGCAAGGAAATCTCGTTGGGAAACATAGCGCCCGTGCCCCATATAACGAGTGGAGCTCTTCCAGTTAAACGACGAAGAACCATCGTTTTCAGCCGTTTTCTCTTTTTCGAATAGTATTGCAACAGGCTTCCTATTGCCCAGAAATCAGCGAATTTCCGCGATCCGTACAGTACCTCCCTCCCCAGTACATGCGAGCAAACTGGCTGCGAAAGATCATCCCCGAAATTGCGCCTGCCGTCTGCTCTCTTACACCAGTACAGACTAATCGCTTTCACAAGACCACCAGATACGAATGCTAATTAGATTGTAGGAAAACCCTTTTTGATCGTTGCCGATACAGGAAATTCGGTTTGTTTGGAAATCCTTCAGATCAAAATCGAGTGGGTTACTCTTCCGCAAAGCGAGCCAAAAACTTCGGCATCGCCTCACTCATGCCCAAATAATTCTGCAGGTGGAGTTCCACACCTGGGAACCGGTCTCTGGCATCCTCCACAATGCTGGGAATGTCATCGCGCACATGCCGCCCTGCAGCCAGGAAATAAGGAAGGACCTGAATCAATTGGGCCCCCTCTTCAACGCAAGCCTCAATGCCTTCAGGAATGTTGGGGCTTGCGATTTCAAGAAAGGCATGCCGCAAAATTCCGAATTTATCACTGACATCATCACGCAAGAGATCTGCCATCTTCGCAATCTCTTGATTCGCATCTTCAAGCCGCGAGCCATGGGCAACCAATAACAATGCGCGACGTTCAGTATTCACTGCTCTGCCTCCATCAATTCACGAACTCGCTCGAGGTCTTCCGGCGTGTCGACGCCAATGCTTGTCAACTCGTGCCCTGCAATACGCGCCACATGAATTGGCAATTGATGATGCAGCAACCGCAGCTGCTCCAAGGATTCGGCCCGTTCTGTCGGCGCCTCATCCAAGCTTGCGTAATCCAGCAATCCCTGTGCGCGATACGCATAAATCCCGAGATGGCGATCGCATACCGCTTGATCGACTTCCTGCTGAGGTTGCCGCGCAAATCCCTGTGCAAATCCAGAGTCATTGGCCCAGACCTTCACCACGTCGGGCATCTCAAATTCCCCCTCCAGCAACGGCGCACATAAGGTCGCCGCAAAAGCATCCGCACACTCATAGAGATTTTTCGCGACCTGAGCAACAGATTCCGGCGCAATCATCGGCTCATCTCCCTGGACATTGACCACGATCGTATCCGGTTCCCACTGCCTGCTGGCAACCACTTCCGCAAGACGCGCCGTCCCGCTGGGATGATCAGAACGCGTAATCTGCACTTCTGCACCAAATTTCTGCGCACATTCAAATACCGCCTCATCTCCCGCAGCAATCAAAACCCTTTGGGCGCCACTGGCAACGGCACGGCGATGGACCCATTCCAACATGGGTTTTCCTGCAATTTCAAGCAGCGGCTTGTTCGGCAATCGGGTTGAAGCGCACCGAGTCGGAATAATCACAATAAACGGGTATGGCGCATTTTCGGGCCATTCCTTCATGACGTCTGACACCAGCGATCATATTCTTCCTGCGACAATTCACGGGCCTCGGATTTCAACAATACGGGAATTCCATCGCGAATGGGGTACGCCAGCCGCGCCGCCAGAGAAATCAACTCCTGGGATTCCTTGTCGTAACGCAGGGGCCCCTTGGTCACCGGACAAACCAGGATATTCAGAAGTGCCGCATCCATTATTTATTCCTCCCAAAGTTCGCAATTGCATCCTGCACAAGACCAAGCAAAACTTGCGCTGCCTGCTCGTCCAGTCGCACATCCACTTCTAAAGAATACCACATTTCTTGTGCAAAGCGCTCGCATTTGACCGCATCCTTCGGAGTCATCACAACCGGAGTATTGCCATCAAAGTTCAAATCGTCAGGCTGAAAGCGATAGTGGTCTTCGAACAGATGTGGGACCGCGTCGATACCGGCGTCAGCCAGCGATTCCAAAAAGCGACTCGGATTGCCAATGCCGCAAACTGCATGAACTGTCTTTCCGGCCAGATCAGAAAGCGGACGCGTAGATCCATCGATTAAACGCCGCAGATGCAAAACTTGCAAATCAAAGCGATACTCTCCCTCCTTCGATGCCTCTCCATGGACGATCACCATGTCGGCCCGAGCAGCGCGGTTTTGAGGCTCGCGTAAAGGTCCCGCCGGCAAACAATGCTGATTTCCATAGCGTCGCTCACCATCGAGCACCAGTACCTCAACCTGACGCGACAGCGCCAGGTGTTGCATGCCATCATCAGAAATCACAACATCCAGCTGGTGCTCCCGGCACAGTTGAGTCACCGCATCCACGCGGTCCGGCCCTGCATACACCGGACATCCGGTTTGCGCGGCCAATAGCACCGCCTCCTCTCCCAAATCGTTTGGGTCCGCGTTCTGTACGGCCTCTTGCGGCCACTGTGTTTTATCTCCCAAATACCCGCGGCATACAATCCCGACTTTGAGTCCGGAATTCTGCAGCCGTTTGGCCAACCAGATTACCAGCGGTGTTTTGCCAGTCCCACCAACGCTTAAATTCCCAATGACAACTACGGGTGCGGGCAACAATGCCGGCGCATGCAGCCATCTCCAGTAAAAACGGCGCACAAAAACCCCGAGACGATACACCCAGCTCAACGGCAAAAGCGGCCATGTCCAAAGACTTTCTCCATACCATACGGACTCTGCAAATCGAGTCAGGAAACTCTGGCGCGTCGTCCGCCCTTCCAGGACCAATTGACCGCGTCGAGACAACTTTTGATCCTCGACCTCATCGCCGTCCAAAACTTGAAATTCGCGCTGATACAAATTCGTGTAGACACCATTCTTAGCCAGCAATTCCTGATGTGTGCCCTGCTCCACGACTTCGCCATGCTCCATCACGACGATCCGGTCTGCCCGCTCTACTGTTGAAAGCCGGTGCGCAATAATCAAAGTCGTAGACGTGCTCATCATTTCATCAAGCGCTTCCTGAACGTAACGCTCGGATTCGCTATCCAGGGATGAGGTTGCTTCATCCAAAATCAGAATCGGCGCATGCTTGTATAACGCTCGCGCCAATGCCAGGCGCTGCCGCTGTCCGCCCGACAGCTGTACGCCTCCTTCACCAATAATGGTCTCCAATCCTTGCGGCAGGCGGCTTACGAATTCGTCAACGTGCGCCGAACGCAACGCGTGCTCCAGATCGTGCTGTTTGTCTGGCGGGACTCCATACGTGATGTTGTTGTACAGCGTGTCATTGAACAAAACGATGTCTTGCCCCACGTAACTGATTAATCCGCGCAAGTCACGCAAGCGCAGTTGTGACAGCGGAACGTCATCAATGCGAATTTCTCCATCGGTTGGCGAATAAAAACGCGGCAACAAATTTGCCAGCGTTGATTTGCCGGAGCCCGAACGCCCCACCAGCGCCACCGTTTCTCCTCGCTGAATAGTCAGAGAAATATCCCGGACCGCTGGAAAATCCGCATTTCGATACTGCATGCAGATTCCGTCGTATTCAATCCTGTCCTCAAACTCGTGCTTGCGCTGCTCTCCGGCATCTTCTTCAACTGGCGAATCCAAGAGCTGAAATACTTGCTGCCCCGCAGCGATGCTCTGCTGCAGTTGCGCGTTGACCTGAATCAGATTGCGAGCCGGGCCGAGCAGCATCAGCATTGCAAACATGAACGACACGAAGCCGCCGACTGTTACGGTCTCGAGTATTCCCTCAAGCGTGACCAGATACACGATTCCGGCCCATGCAATGCCGACCAATAGCATGATGGCGGACGACATCAAAGCGCCGGCCTGCGCCGTTCTCACTTGCCGGTGCCTGAAATGATCCGTGGTCTCGGCAAAGCGTTCCTGCTCCATTTCTTCTGCGTGAAATACTTTCACCACACGGTAGCCCTGAATGACTTCCTGCACATTGCGCACTGCACGATTGAAGACCGCCATCCCCTGGTGGCTGAGTTTGCGGATTCTCCGATTGGTGGATGGAACCAGCCAGGCGAACAAGGGCGTAGCCGCCAAAAACGCGACGGTCAGAATCCAGCTGATGTAGAACATCCAGCCAATCAGGCCGATGACCATCAGGCTGTCCCGCACCAGGATCGTCAGACTTTTGGACGCGGCAGTCGAAACTCCTTCCACATGCGTGGTGACGCGGGCGAGCAGTTCGCTCGACGCCGTATGGTCATATACCTCGGCCGGAAACTCCAGCAGGCGCGCAAACATCTGCCGGCGCAAATCACGCACCAGCCGTGCGCCCAGTTGCGCCATGCAACTCGCGCTGATGTAGGAGCCCACCGCACGCATGGCGAAAATCCCAATCAGCGCCAACGGCACCCAGCGAATGACCTCCGGATTCTTTGCAACGATTGCGCCATCCAGTATCGGCTGCATCAGTGCCGACAGCGCAGGCCCGCTGGCGGCAACCATCACCATGCCGACCACGGCAATGCTCAACGTTCCTTTCTGGCCCTGCAGGCCCAAGGAGACGAGACGGCGGTAAATGTCCCGCCCGCTGCGGTGCTCGATCTCTTCCATACTCAACGAGGAGCAAGCGTCGCGATTCGCAGACGATGAACTCCTGCCGAACGCACTTCAGCCATCGCTCCTACGACTGCCTGATGCGAAGCCTGCGCATGCGCATGCACGTAGACCACAGCTTCTGAATTTGAATCCACAGCAGCCTTGACTCCGTTGTGCAAAGCCTCGGGCGTCACCGCCTCACCGCCCAGATAATAATTGCCTCTGTCATCTACCGCCACGTCAATGCGTGTCTCCCTATGGGCGGTCTCAGCTCCTGCGACAGGCAACTGCACATCAAACGCCTGGAATTCGCTGAAGGTTGCTGTGAGCATAAAAAACAGCAACAGCAAAAAAACGACGTCAATCAGCGGCGTCAGTGGGATGCTTAAGGCGTCCTCGCGACGAACCTGAAATTTCACAATAAACTCTGCTCTTTTTGGCGCATCATGTCCAATAATTGATGCGCCAACGCTTCCATCCGCGCCGTCAATACAGAAATCCGACGCTGGAAATGACGGTGAAAGATGACGGCTGGAATAGCCACGGCAAGCCCCGCCGCCGTTGTGATCAGCGCCTGCGCGATGCCTCCCGCTAAATCTGCAGGCTGACCAATTCCCGACATCGTGATCTGATCAAAGACCACGATCAATCCCCAAACAGTCCCAAACAAGCCCAACAGCGGGGCGATCATTGCAATTGTGCCCAAGGTGGCCAGAAAATGTTCCAGCTCTACCGCCGCGCGTCTCCCCGCATCTTCAATGGCGGTTTTGCGTTCTTCCAGCGTATTGCAGTGTTGGCCCAAACCTGCTGCCAACACCCGACCTAGTTCGCAACTGTCTCCAACCGCTTCCAGACGTTCCAAACTCATGGCCTCGCCTCCCAACCAGCGTCGCACCTGTTTCATCAGATCTGCGGGCATCACTTGATTTTCCCGCAAAGCCCAACCGCGTTCCAGAATGATGGCCAGTGCAACGACCGAACAGGCCACAATAGGAATCATGACCCAGCCCCCGGCGTAGAGGGTTTCCAGCATGGGAACGGAAATCTGTATTAATGAGAGGTTCTATTGTAGTATGCGCTTTTCAGCACCATTGTTCAGAACGCCATGTCGCGAAAGTTTCTGAAAAAGTATTTGCCGGACTCGAGGCATGTCCGAGAACATCGGAGTCTGAAGGTTTTTGGCGAAATTCTGAATCAGCCCAGTCTGTGGCTGCTGAATCGCCGTTCCGTCCCACGAGCCTTCGCGATCGGCCTGTTTTGCGCATTTCTGCCCATTCCCGCACAAATGGTGGCGGCCGCCGCCATAGCCATTCCTCTGTCCGCCAACTTGCCGCTGTCCATCGCACTGGTCTGGGTTACCAATCCGGTCACCATGCCGCCCATCTTCTGGTTTGCCTATGAAGTGGGTCGGTGGATATTGGGCAGCCCTCCCGTGGTATTTGAAGTTGAATGGAGTCTGGCCTGGTTCATGGAGGAGTTGTACATCATCGGAGGGCCGTTATTGCTGGGATCCGTCATTTGCGGCGCCATCGCTGCGGCCTTGGGATATATCGGCATGACTCTCTACTGGCGATGGTACGTTCTGCGCATCTGGCGGACACGGCATCGGCCGAAAGTCGAAAAAGTGTTGCACCTCCCTCCTCCGCCTGACTGAATGGCGACACCAGAATCTTTTTCACGCGGGGTTATTCTTGCCGACATGCCGCCGCGCGCACCTCTAGCCACACTCGCTCAGAAGCTTTCCCGCTGCACTTTATGCGCTGAGCAATTCAGTGCG
>RKRZ01000167.1 GCA_007571105.1 Gammaproteobacteria bacterium | reverse complement strand
GTCACCGCCTATCTGCTCAACGAAAAGCGCGATGCAATCGACAACCTGACGCGTCGGCATGGCCCGCGTATCCGCTTGCTTCCGATCGCCGAACTTGAAGTCCCCCACTACCGACTGCACCGCTATCGGGAAGATGCTCCGGAGATTTCTCAACAGTTTTTCGACTACCAGGCTCTAACGGCACAGGATGCCATTCAAAATACCTCTACGCTCCAGCGCGACATCAAGCGACAAGAGCGGCAGCAGCGTCCTTCGGAGCGGCAAAGACCGGCCATCGATATGACGGAGCATATTGCTTCCTCTCCACGTTCTCGCTCTTTGCTTGACCTGCTGAAATCCCTGTTCCGGTTATCTTTTGCTCCCACCGCCAAGAAAAAGCCACCGCAACCGGCTCAAACTCGGCCAGCGCGCCCACGCAATCAGCGGCGACGCGGTTCACAACAAAACCGCAGCCGGCAATCAAGAAGTGAGAGTTCCGAGTCCCGAGGCGGGAGCGGATCCGGCTCGGGGCATCGACGACGTGGCCGTCGCGGCGGGCGCAACCGGCGACGTGCATCGGAGGGCGGCGGCAACAACCGCGGAAACTCTAAGAACGGAGATGCGGCCTCGGCTGCCGGACCAAAATCTTAGTCGGACTGGCCCTCCACAATCGGCACTTCTTCGATTACCGGGTCCGACCAGGGCCCGGTAACTTTGTACGTCACCACCGAGGCATCGTCAATGCCGGCACCAAACAGTTCCAATAACTTGTTGCCCAGATAAGCCGCGGCAATCCCGATGGGACCGGCCGCCGCACCGGCCGCAACCGGTAACAGCACACTTACTTCCGGTGTTGCCACAACACGCAAATCAAAGTCTTCCTCAGTCGCACCAATTCGTCCCGCAATCAGAAACTGGGCGGACGAACCCACGATACGCAAGCCTTCCGTATACAGGCTGCCGTCGCGCATCGTGAAATCCCCTTCAGCCGTCTCATAGGTGAACCCAGCACGTAATACATCATCAAAATCCAATCGCAAACGATCAAAAATCATCTCCATGTTCAGCAACGCCAGTATCCGCGCCAGTTCCGGTGCAACCTGCCGAATTTGCCCATCCCGGGCCTTCAGCTTTGCGCTTCCCTCGACGCGCTTGAAATCATAGTCTGGCAACCCTCCAGGCCAGTGCATTGAAAAGTTCACATCAGAGATTCCATTGCGCAGCGGGTTGTCAATCTCCCAATGATCCAGCGTCTCATGAATGTCATCTGAGTGTACGGTGCCCTGCAGTGAGGTTTGAGGTCCCTGCTCTTCAATGGCCCAACGACCCGTCAGGTCTATATGAGACTTGTAGGAGCCCATGGACAATTTTTCAATCAGCAATCGAGACCCTTCTGGCCGCGTGATCAAGTGCACTTCTTCAAACGGATACGCTCCCCATTTCAAAGTTTTGAAACTCATATCCAGCGGCGGGATCTTGCCCGGGTCAATTTCATCGTCCTGCGCTTCATGAAGCGTCCCGACTTCATCCTGAGTCAGAATCAACCGATCAAAAGAACCCACCACGGGCTGTCCTTCCTGCTCTGGAACCGTGATCTGCCCTTTGACCGCAGATGCATCCAAAGTGTATTGCCCGCCCGCAACTTTGAAATCAGCAGACACTCGAGCCTGAGCTACATCAAATCCGTACAACTGCAGGCGCTCAACTTCCAGGTCCGAAATTTTTGACAGCCTGCCCATGGTGCCGGCGGCATAACGCTCCTGCCACTCATACCAGTTCTGAAAATCCGCTTCCGGCAACTTGCCGGTTACGATCAGATCCGTTTTGGAATACTCTGGAATCGCCCCCGCCCCCAGCAAAATCACACCTCCCGTCGTCTCTCCATCTGTCTCCAGGAATGCCCGCGCCTTCTGGCCATAGTTCGCATCAAACCAAATTCCCTCGCCCAATTTCACTTCAGCCTTAACCTCCAAAGGCATGGTCCCTGCCTTACCGTCCCAGGCCAACGGCTTCGGCAAATCAATTTCGACTCCCTGCAATCCACTTTTCGCATGCACCAAGACCTGAGATCGGCGAGAAGTCTGCTCTGGCCCTGGCATGGTCACCCCAATCTCCCAATCCGTAGTTCCTTTGATCCAGGCAAACTCTCCCCGCGATTCTTTCGCAACAAAATCCAAAGGTGAGGCGCGAACATCCATGTCCAACTCCACTTCACCCATCGCATTAGTATCTACGCCCATGTCGATCGGGATGCCGGCGAAATCCCCTTTCAGTGCTCCCTTCAGGCGGCGCTCTGCATAACGCAGTTCTCCTTGCACCCGATCCAGGCTGGTGTCATTGGCATGCACCAGAATACGCACATCATCGACTTCCAGATGCCCATTCACTACTGGCGGCACTTTGAGCCGCTTATCCAGGGAAAGACCCAAACACAACTGCAACTCCCCTACCCCCTCAAAGCCCATTGCATTCGCCACCCTCTCATCGAAATACTCAACGTCCTGCAAATAGCCCGGCATATCCATCAATGGACCGCTGACGTGAGTGCTGCCGTGCAAATACATCAAATTCAAATCTTCAATGTAGGCCGATATGTTGGACAATCGGGAATCCCGAACCTTTGCAGATTCCCCCAATAGATGCAGAGAGGTTCCATTCAGGACCAACCGACCCGTCAAGCCCTGCATCGGCGGCAGGCCCGGCTCATAGTCCACATCTAGCGCATCTACGAAACTCGACATGGAAAAATCAAACGTCCCCCTCACCGCTTGCTCTGGAGAGCGACGAAACTGCAACGCACCTTTGCGCAAGTCTCCCTTCAGAAATGCCTTGCGCACCCAACGGTCATCCGCTTCCAACAACAGGCCCGGCGGCAACCATTGCGCGAACTTCGGCAAATGCGCGCGTTCGATTTGCGCATCTACGCTCAATCGCCCTTCAGAGTCGCCTGAAGCGGACCCCTTCAATTGTGCAACCGGCCCCTCCAACTCCAAATGTTGCAGTTGCCAGCGACAGCATTTGCCCCCACGCCACACATGCGCGGTCGCCCGAACAGACCCGGGACTGAAATTATTGATATTCAAAGGGGGGTATGAAACATCGAAAGCCTCCGATTCAATTGAGGCGGACAAGTTCTGCGGCGTTCCCATCACGACGCCATCCAGGTTTCGGACTCTCAGTTCATCCTGACCTCCCGCGGCGCTCAATCCCTCGAAACGCAACTGAAAGGAGCGCCACGCCTGCTCGCTCCAGTCATAGACTCCGTGCATGTCATGCGCCTTGCCGGAAAGATCCATTTCCGGCAGGTAATCCTCCAGTTCAAGCCCGATCTGCTGCGCCAAAGCCAAACTTCTCCCCAGATCCAGCGTGCCGATGTATGCGGAAAGCAATTCATCGGTGGACTCGAAATAACCTGCGTTCACCACCGCATAATCATCCACGACGATTTCTTCCACGGCTGTGCGGTGCTGGCCCGCGTTATGCTCCCAGTCAAACGTCAGCTTCAAACGCTGCCATTCATCTGACGCGCCCTGTTCCTGCGACAGAGTGACACGCGCGGCCAGAGACTTTGAGTCCCGGGACTCCCAATCCGTATTCGCCTCGACGGAGATCCAGGTACCCGCCGGCAAGCGGCCAATCATTTCCTGCACCTCGGAAGGAAGCCATGGCGCAATCTTGTCCAATTCAGTTTTCTGCAGGATCAGGTTGGCCTCAACTTCTCCCCACGGATTCACCTGCACGTGCAAATCCACGGCGCCAATATCCGAACCCGCGGCCACATGCTGCGCTTGCACGTCGATGCCAAGCAAACCCTGCGAAGCATCAATATCCATAGTGCCGACATGCAGACGCGACTGGCTCACTAGGTCATGCAGCACCAAATCAATGTTGCGGGCCCGAATCTCGGACATCGGCAAGTCCACGCCGATGCCTTCGTCGTTCCACTCCAACCCTTCCAGAGTCCAGGAGCCATCCGGCAATCGCTGCACCTCGATGGCACCTCCCTCTATGGCAACCCCCTCAAGGACCGGGGCAAAGGCCTTCAGGCTCCTCCACAAATCCAGCGTAAATGAGACCCGCTCGAACTCATGTGCTTTCTGAGATTCCGGAAACTGAATTTTTAAATCTTCAACCACTATGTACGGCTGCACCCCCGCCCACTCGCTCACCGCATGTCCCACTTCCACTTCCGCGTGAAGCGCTTGCGAGATCTCTTGAGCCAGCAATGGACGCACATCGTCCAGGCTGAACAGCATCATGCGAAAGGCTGTCGAGATCAAGGCCAAGGCAACCAGCAGGAAGGCCAAACCCCAGCTTAGAATAGAGACGACTCGATTCATGATTGCTGCTGCGCGCATGCACAATGCGCGCTTTCTTCAAACGAAGCCCATGCGGGAATAATTGGGGCTATTTTAAGACCGCTCATCGGATGCCGGAGACGTCACTGGGTTGCCTGCAGGGTGCACTCCGAATTCGGCCAGCACTGCGGTCGTTTCGCGTACCGGCAAACCGACCACATTGTTATAACTGCCCTCGATTTCCTGCACTCGCTCTCCTGCCCCTCCTTGTATGGCATAACCGCCTGCGCAACCTTGCGGCTCTCCACTTGCCCAATAAGCCTCCAGCCATTCCTGCGGCAGAGCTCCAAAAGTCACACGAGTTACACAATGAAACACCTGTTCACGATCCTTATGCCGCACACACACGCCGCTGAATACTTCGTGCGTCTGGTCGCTGAGTTTCTGCATTACCGCGAAATAGTGCGCAAAATCTGCGGGTTTCCCGTGCGGTGTTCCATCGCACCAGACCACCGTGTCCGCGGCCAGAACCACGACATCCGGATGCTCCTTTTGGCAAGCTCGCGCCTTGTCCTGCGCCAAACGCTGCACCAGCGCAATCCCGTCTTCTCCAGAGTGCACGGTCTCGTCAATATCTGTCGGCGACACCTCGAATTCAAAGCCGGCACGCACCAACAATTCGGCACGGCGTGGAGATGCCGATGCCAGAATGAGCGCACTCATGCTTCAAGCGATGTCTTGTCCGGAGGACCCGACCAAAACTTCTCCAGATCATACAACTGTCGCACTTCCGGAAGCATGACATGAGCAATCACGTCGCCGGCGTCCAACAAAATCCAATCCCGACTGCGCTCTTCCGCAATTTTGCCGATGCGGTGATCGCGCAATTTCCCCAACACGCGGTCCGCAATGCTGTTGACATGCCGATCGGAACGCCCACTGGCAATCACCATGTAGTCGGTCACCAAGGTCCGCCCACGGACATCCAGCACCACGACGTCTTCTGCCTTCATATCATCCAGAGCTTCCGTAACCAGCTGTCGCAACGTATCAGCAGGCACTCGGACAGGCACCGTCAGGCTCCGTACAGATGATGGCGTTGAATGTAGGACCACACCGAACCCGGCATGCAATAGCGGGGAGATTCTCCCGCCTGGATCTGCGCACGAATTGTGCTTGAAGCACAGTCGATGCGCGTACTCTCAAAAAGATATATCTTCCCGTACTCCGCCCGGCGCAATTCCTCGGCGTCTCGCGTGCATTGGCTCTTCCAGGGTTCCGGCAACAACTCTTCACTCCCTGACCCGTTACGGTCAAGCGCCACAATGTGGCATAGGCCTAAGATTTCTTCGGCCTGGTGCCAGTGCGGCAATCCTGACAACGCATCGGTTCCCAGCACCAAGCACAAGGGAATGTCCGACTCCGCCTTTAGAGAGACCAAGGTGTCGTACGTGTAAGAGGGTCCCTGTCGATTCAACTCCCGGTCGTCTGCAATCAGCCGGGACTCATCCGCCACAATGTTGACCATATTCCAACGGTGCTGCGCCGAAACCTGCGGAGGCTTTCGATGCGGCGGGCGGGCGCATGGGATGAGAAGCATCTCCATCACTCCAAGCGCCGACATGGCTTCCAGAGCCGGTTTGTAATGACCAAAGTGAATGGGATCAAACATCCCTCCGACAATGCCTCGCATCACGGCTGCAGATTCTCGATGTACTGGATTTTCAACAACAGCGAACGGTGCCCCTGATACTCATCGACCTGCAATTCGTAAGCCAATCGAAGTCGTTCAACATCCGACTGCTCCTTCGGATCCCACCCCAACCGTTCGTGCGAAAACGCCATGCCTTTGAGCTTGATTTCCGGAGCTCCAACGGGCGATAAATAAAAGCGTGTATGCGCCTTCTTGATCACATCCATTTTCTGGACTTCAAACTCTCCCTCGAAGATGGGCGCACCAAAATCCTTGCCCCAAGGAAAGCCTTCTGAAGCGAACTCCGCATTCTCGAGCGTCAATTCTTCCGAACTCAACTCACCATCCGTCTCAAGAACAACATTCGGGCGTCCGTCTGCAAATTCTTCAGCGACCACTGCCTCAAACAGGGACTGAAAGATTTCCAATTTGTCCTTTTGGATTGTCAGGCCAACTGCCGCCGCATGCCCTCCGTAGCGCTCCATAATTTCCGGGTCCTCCTGGTTTACACGGACCAGAACATCACGCAAATGCAAGCCTTCAACGGATCGCCCGGACCCCTTCAGCACGCCTCCTTGAGCATCGGCAAACACGATTGCCGGCAAGCCGTATTCCTCCTTTAGGCGCGCCGCGATAATGCCCACCAAGCCCTCGTGCCAATTGGAGCGATATAAACAGAGCGCTACCGTTCCCTCGGCATCGAGTTTCATATCCTCAAGTGCGCGCCGCGCCTCCACCTGCATCTCGCCTTGCTGCTCTCGGCGGCGAGTATTGATGCCATCCAACTCCTGCGCCAGATGGTGCGCCTCTACACGCCCGTCCGCAAGCAGACACTGAATGCCCACGGAAATATCCTCCATCCTCCCTGCAGCATTAATCCGGGGTGCCACTGCGAAGGCCAAATCGGCGCTGCACACACGCCGTGGGTTGCGTTTGCCGAAGCGCAATAGTGAAATGATTCCAGGCGCACCTTTGCCACTTCGGATCCGGTTCAATCCCTGCCCCACCAAAATTCGGTTGTTCTGATCCATCGGCACGACATCCGCAACCGTGCCAAG
>RKRZ01000190.1 GCA_007571105.1 Gammaproteobacteria bacterium | reverse complement strand
CCGTCAGACGAAGCGTATCATCGCGCGTTGCATGGACTTACACGCAGCCTGCTCGCCAATATGGTTGCAGGCGTAAGCGAAGGTTTCAGCAAGAGCCTTGAGTTAGTCGGCGTAGGTTACCGAGTGCAGCAGAGCGGCAAAGGCATTACGCTGAGCGTGATGTACAGCCATCCGGTAGATATTCAGCCGCCGGACGGCGTTACACTTCAGGTAGAAGGAAATAACCGCATACATGTGCGGGGTATCGACAAGCAAAAGGTCGGACAGCTTGCGGCACAGATCCGCAAAGTTAGGCCGCCCAATATCTATACGGGCAAGGGCATACGCTATCAAGGCGAGCAGGTCCGCCTGAAGCCCGGCAAGAGCGCCAGGAGAGCGTAGCGATGACGAAGATTCGCACTAACAAAGCGAGAAGGGTGATGCGGCACATCCGAGTACGCCGCAAAATTAGCGGCACGGCGGAGCGCCCAAGGCTGTCAGTGTACCGCAGCCTGAACCATATGTACGCCCAGCTGATCGACGATACGCAAGGTGTAACGCTTGCATCCGCATCGAGCGTCGAAAGCGCCATTAAGACGCAAAAGGACGGCAAAAGCAAAACCGCCGTCGCTGAAATAGTCGGCGGACTGGTGAGCGAGCGAGCGAAGGAAAAAGGGATTAGCCAAGCGGTGTTTGACAGAGGCGGATATAAATATCATGGCCGCGTCAAAGCGCTGGCAGATGCAGCCCGCAAGGGAGGACTGGTGTTTTAGATGGCGACACAGCAGAGCCAGCGAGATAGAAATAGACAAACAGACGGCGAAGAAGACGAATTTCCTCTGACCGAAAGAGTAGTCAAGATTTCCAGAGTCGCCAAGGTTGTGAAAGGCGGAAGACACCTGAGCTTCAACGCCGTGGTAGTCGTAGGCGACATGGACGGGCATGTGGGCATAGGGCAAGGCAGATGCCGTACCGGATGCGGTCCGCAAGGGCGCAACCGCCGCCCGCAAGAACATCATCGAGGTGCCGCGTCACGCGCTCGGCCGTCTCAATATGCACACGCTGCACATTCGCGTCGTACATTGCAAAGAACACGTCTTCCGCCACATCCCCTGAAGTGCGCTCCGCATACATCGCCCAGCGGCCATCCCGGCTCTGCACAAAGCGGCCTTCCTGCGTCAGTGCAACGCTGGCCTCCATCCGCGCCTGATGATGCGCCAGTTCCGCCTTGAGCGCCAGCCCGGGCGTGACGTACAGGCTCAAAAAAGCCAGCAACAAGGCCAGCGGCACACCCAGCAACATGAGCGTTCGCAGCAGGCGCGCTTCCGAATAACCGCACGCATGGATGGCCGTGATTTCGTTGTTGCGCGTCAGTTGTCCAAGCGCCAACACCACCGACAACAACATCAGAAACGGCATCAGGTGAACGAAATAGGCCTGCAATTTGTTCAGCAGCAGCGTGAGCACCAAACCGCCAGAAAATTTCCCTTCCATCACATAGCCAAGCTGCTGTATCAGCAACTTGCTTGCGATCAGCAGCAACAGCACTACCGTTACCGCGAACGCGGCGCGCAGAATTTCTGAACTTAAATAACGATCAAGAACCGGCATACAGAACAAAGGGATTTGTTAGAATTCCCCGCTCAATTATCCGTCATTGCAACCTGCACCATGAAATTCACTATGACTCGCCAGGGCGGCGAGAAAATCGCCTGCGATTGCCTGGTGGTCGGCGTCTATAAAGACGGCGGCATGAGCCCGGGCGCCGAAGCCGTAGATCAGGCCTGTGGCGGTGCCGTCAAAGCCCTGCTGGCGCGCGATTCAAGTGCCGGCAGCATCGGCAAGATGTCGTCCCTGTACCCCGTGCCCAAGGTTGCGGCGGAAAAAGTTCTCCTGCTGGGCCTGGGCGAGGCCGGAGAGTTGGCTTCGCGAGATTTCGTCCGCGCCCTGGAACATGTGGCAAGCGCACTGACGAGCGGCGGCATCCAAAAAGCCGCCTTCTCCACTGCCGGCATCGAAGTGAAGGAACAAGATGATTGCTGGGTGCACCGGCAACTCGCACTGCGCCTTGAAGGCGCCACCTACCGCTACCTCAAGACCAAACCCTCCGCCAAAGCGCCCCAAAAACCCCTGCGCTCTGTCCACATCCACGCCGCCTCCATGCGCCGTGATATTCGCAAAGCGGTGGATACCGGGCGCATCATCGCCGAAGGACAAGCGCTCACCCGCAGTCTTGGAGACCTCCCCCCGAATCTTTGCACGCCGGAATACCTGGCTCGACAGGCACGGGTGCTTGCGCGCAGCGATGCGCGCTTCAAGATCCGGGTGATGGGTCCGACCGAGATCAAGAAGCGACGCATGAGGGCATTGCTGGCGGTCGCGCAAGGCAGCACCCTGCCCCCGCGACTGATCGTCCTTGAATACCGCGGCGCCGCCAAAGACCGCCGGGCTCCCGTCGCCTTGGTAGGCAAGGGGGTCACCTTTGACACGGGCGGCATCTCAATCAAGCCCAGCCATGCAATGGACGAAATGAAATTTGACATGAGCGGCGCGGGCAGCGTTTTGGGCACCTTGGCCACCTGCGCCAAATTAAACCTGCCGCAGCGCGTCATCGGCATCATTCCGGCGGTCGAGAACATGCCGGGAGGCAACGCCACCCGACCGGGCGACGTGGTCACCACGGCTTCCGGGCAAACCGTCGAGATTCTCAACACCGACGCCGAGGGCCGCCTGATTCTGTGCGATGCCTTGCACCATGCCCGCCAGTACCGACCGCGCCTGATTATTGACATTGCCACCCTGACCGGAGCTTGCGTGGCCGCGCTGGGCCATCACGCGAGCGGAGCGTTTTGCGCACAAGCAGACCTGTTGCACGAGATCATCGAAGCCGGAAGAGCCGGCTTTGACCGTGTCTGGCCGCTGCCGTTGTGGGACGATTATCAATCGGAACTTGACAGCAATTTTGCCGATATGGCCAACATCGGTTCCCGCTACGCCGGAGCCACTACGGCGGCCTGCTTCCTGTCGCGCTTTACCGGAGACATTCCGTGGGTGCATCTGGACATCGCCGGCACCGCGTGGTACAGCGGCAAGAAAAAAGGCGCGACCGGACGACCGGTGCCCTTATTGGCCCATTTCCTGATCAAGGATGCCGAAGCCTGAATTCATGGCAGACATTCAGTTCTATGTCCTCCATGACGGCAACCGTGAGCGCGCCGCCTGCCGACTGGCGGAAAAAGCCGTGGCTCAGGGACACCAGGTGCATATCCGCACGCAGGACGCACAAGCAACCGTAGCGCTGAATTCCCTGCTCTGGGTATTTCGGGACCAAGCCTTTCTGCCGCACAGCGTGGGCGCATCAGAGAATCCTCTCGTGCACGTCAGCCTGCACGAGAATTGGCTGCCGGAAGAGCGCGACATGCTGATCAACCTCTCGGACGGGTTGCCTGAAGAATTCGAATCCTTTGCGCACGTTGCCGAAATGGTGGGACCCGACGACGAATCCAAGGCGCGCGGTCGCGAGCGTTTCCGTGAATACAAGGAGCGAGGCATTGAGCCGACGCATGAAGTTGTAAAGTCCTCCTGAGATCGACGACCCCGGCACTCTGTCGGCGCCATGGAAAAAAGTTACCAACCCGAACGCCTCGAAGCCGCTTGGCGACAACGCTGGGAGGAAGCGGGCGCATTCGCGCCGTCGGCAGACGGCGAAGCATTCTGCATCATGCTGCCGCCGCCGAACGTCACCGGCACCTTGCACATGGGGCACGCCTTTCAGGACACCCTGATGGACATCCTGACCCGATGGCGGCGCATGCAGGGCTGCAGCGCCCTGTGGCAGCCGGGCACCGACCACGCCGGCATTGCCACCCAGATGGTGGTGGAGCGGCGACTGGAGCGCGAGGGCCGCTCTCGACAGAAACTCGGCCGGGACGCCTTCGTCGAGGAAGTCTGGAAATGGAAGCACAGTTCGGGCGGGCGCATCACCGATCAGTTGCGGCGAATGGGCGCTTCCGTGGACTGGGCGCGGGAACGCTTCACGATGGACGAAGCGCTCTCGAGGGCGGTTCGCGAGATTTTCGTGCGCCTGCATGAGGACGATTTGATCTACCGCGGCAAGCGATTGGTCAATTGGGATCCCGTCCTGCGCACTGCTCTGTCCGACCTGGAAGTCATCTCAAGCGAAGAGAAGGGACACCTGTGGCATTTGCGTTATCCGATCAAGGACAGCAACGAGAGTCTGACCGTCGCCACCACGCGCCCTGAGACCATGCTTGGCGACACCGCCGTCGCTGTGCACCCGGAAGATGCGCGCTACCAGCAGTGGATTGGGAAATCGGTGCGCCTCCCGCTCGCCGAACGGGATATCCCGATCGTGGCGGACACCTATGTGGACCCGGAATTCGGCTCCGGCTGCGTCAAAATCACGCCCGCGCACGACTTCAACGACTATCAGGTCGGATTGCGCCACCAGTTGGAGGTGCGCAACATCTTCAGCGATGACGCGCACCTGAACGATGCGGTCCCCGAAGCCTACCGGGGACTGAGCCGGGAACAGGCGCGGGAGCGCGTGCTCGAAGACCTCCGGGCCCAAGACGCACTCGCCCAGGTGGAAGAACATCAACTGATGATCCCGCGCGGCGACCGCAGCGGCGCCGTTGTCGAGCCTTATCTGACCAACCAGTGGTACGTTCGCGCCGAACAACTGGCGCGCCCGGCACTGGAAGCCGTTCGTGACGGGCGCATTCGCTTTGTGCCGGAGAACTGGAACAAAACCTATTACGACTGGATGGAAAACATCGAGGACTGGTGCATCAGCCGCCAGTTGTGGTGGGGCCATCGGATTCCGGCCTGGTACGACGCCGAGGGCACGGGTTATGTCGGCCGGGATGTGGATGAAGTGCGCGAAAAACACGGCCTGGCGCAGGATCTGGAACTACGCCAGGACGAGGACGTGCTGGACACCTGGTTCTCATCCGCCCTGTGGCCATTCTCGACACTGGGATGGCCGGAGGATACCGAGGCATTGCGGCGGTTTTATCCGACCAGCGTGCTGGTGACCGGTTTTGACATTATTTTCTTTTGGGTCGCGCGCATGATCATGATGGGAATGAAATTCGCCGACGGGGTCCCGTTTCGGGAGGTCTACGTGCACGGACTGGTGCGCGACGCGCACGGGCAGAAAATGTCCAAATCCAAGGGGAATACGATTGATCCCATTGATGTGATTGATGGCATCGATCTGGAAGCGCTGGTGCAAAAGCGCGTCGAGGACCTGATGGACCCGAAGCGGGCCAAAGCAATCGAGCAAAGCACCCGCGAGGAATTTCCGGATGGCTTCCCCACCGCCGGCGCGGATGCGCTGCGCTTTTGCTTCGCGACCCAGGCAACGTTTGGCCGCGATGTCCGCTTTGAATTGCCGCGCGTGCTAGGCTATCGCAATTTCTGCAACAAACTCTGGAACGCCACACGCTTTGCCCTGGGGCATGTCGGGCGCATCGACGCCGAAGCGCCATGCGCCAAACCAAATCTGGTCGATCAATGGATTCAGTACCGGATGCGCTGCGTGGTCCAAGAGACCACCGAGCATCTGGAAGCCTACCGCTTCGACCTGGCGGCGCAAGGGTTGTATGACTTCGTCTGGAGAGATCTCTGTGACTGGTATCTGGAATTCAGCAAGACCTCGCTGAATCCAGAGGCCGAATCCGGCGCCTTTCAGCGCACGCTGCGCACTCTGTTTGACACTCTGGAGCAGACCTTGCGCCTGCTGCATCCCTTCATTCCTTTCATTACGGAAGAGCTGTACCAGCAACTGCCGAACAGGCGTGAAGACCAGGACTTCCTGATGCGCTGTGCCTGGCCGGAGGCAAAGATGACAGAAGAGAGCCTGGAGATGCTGGAGACAATCGCGTGGATGCAGGAATTCATCAGCGGGATTCGGCGCATTCGAGCAGAGATGGACGTGCCGCCGGGCAAGCCGGTGCCGGTACTGCTGGAGAACTGGAGTGAAACAGACCAGCAGCGCTATGCGACTACTGAGGCGTGGATTCTGGCGCTGGCGCGCCCGGAATCCGTAGGGTGGGTGGCGCCGGACAACAGTGCGCCGGATTCGGCAACCGCCTTAGTCGGATCGATGCGCCTGCTGATTCCTCTGGCCGGCCTGATTGATCCCGATGCAGAGCGGGAACGGCTTCAGCGGGAATTGCAGAAGGCCGACAGCGCCTTGGATGCGAGCCACAAAAAACTCGCCAACGAACAGTTTGTCAGTCGGGCGCCCGAGGCTATCGTGGCAAAAGAACGCCAACGTCTGGAAGAATTGAAGGTGGCACGGGGCCAACTGGCCCGGCAACTCGAAAAAATCTCTGCGCTGCAGTAGCGGTCTCAGATCAGGGTCAGCCCCAGTACGCCTTCCATTTTCTCGGCGGTCTCGGACTTGCCGGTGCGGCTGTCTCCGACGAGAGCGATCGTCACGTCCACTTCATCCAGCGGCTCTTTGCTGCGGGCACGTTTTTCACAGGCGATTTCCTTGACGAGGCGTATCATCGCATACGCCAGACGTTCCGGCGCCTTTTGCTCGATCTCTTCGCGATTCTCGTAGCCGCACCGCGTGACGTCTTCGTCGCTGGTGCCTTCGTAAACCCCCGCCATCATCTGGCTGTACGCCACACCGATCCGCATCTCGCTCCGCTCAGCCAAGGCTTCCACGTCTTTGATGAAGATGGCTTCGGTTTCGCTGAACTGCTCGTACAGATCCGCATGCAATACATTGCCGTCATTGTCTAGAAGCGCCGGGAACGGATTGGCCCAGTAGCTGGATTCCTTTTTGCCCCGGTGCGTCTGCGTGCTGCCAGCCGCTACGCGCTCCCCCTTGCGGAAATGTTCCAACGCATCCTGCGCTGACATATCGACATCAATGCAAGGATGGTCCTCTTCCTGAATGTCATAGTTGTTCACGTACAGCAAGACATCCAGATTGCTGCCCATCGCCACTTCCGATTCCTCGGCCACCGGCACAACCTGCCGTGCATTGGACCCCATGTGATTGTTGTAGCCGATCTCTCGGCCCTGCATCGCTAATTTGGCCTGCTC
>RKRZ01000005.1 GCA_007571105.1 Gammaproteobacteria bacterium | reverse complement strand
GCATAAGCAATCATTCTCGATTCCGATCCTCGCAAACGTGCAGCTTGCCTTGCTGAAATTGAGGTTGATCAATTTCATCAGGGCATTTATCAATCCTCGATTGTAGACCTTCACAATACCTCCTGCGACCCTATCTAAAGTGGTTGACCATGTCATGTCTATCGTCTTTTCCACACCGAATCCTGAAGCCCCGTTTAAAAAGAAAACGAGGAGAATACCTGAGCCTTCTCTTCGCCATTCAGTACGTCGCGTTCAGAATCAGCAATCGCTGCCAAGGCGGCTCATGCCTTCCGGCTCACTTTCGTCAGGCTTGATCAGTTGCGCATAGGCAACTTTCCGAAGCGTCCACTCGCCTGTTTCACGGTCAAATTTCGAATTGACGAAACATTTCCAGTTGTCGTCGTCGATGTCAAGGAAATCCGACCGATAGTAATAGCCGGGATAGCGGGTTTCCTCACGGAACTTGATATGTTTCATGTGGGCGAACGCTGTAATTAAGCGATGGTAATTCTCCCACGCCCGCAACAGTTCATGCAGATCCTTCGCCCGCATTTTCAGCGAGTCTTCGCGTAGCATTTCCAGTTTGCGTTCGGCCAACTCCAGCATGCGCTTGTTGGTCTGGTACATGGTTGAAACCCCGGCCACATACTCATCCATCACTTTCTGCAGACGGAGCTGGAACATTTTCGGTGTGATGTAGTGCGGATTAACATCAATCGCCGTGGTGTAATCCTTGTGTTCCAGGAAATTGCGCACCGGACGATAAAGTTCCTCCACGACATCGTCCACTGAACGACCCAATTCCGGCTTATGGTCCATGTTGTCCAATACGTACTGAACCATTGCCTTGCCCGCAATGCGGCCTTCGGCGTGCGAACCGCTCGAGAATTTGTGCCCGGAAGCACCCACTCCATCTCCAGCCGTAAACAGTCCAGACACGGTCGCCATGCGGTTATAGCCCCAATGATAGTAATCCGGAACGCCCGGTAAATCCTCAGGACCCGACACCCAGAGGCCGGCACACCCTGCATGGGAGCCCAGCAGATACGGTTCGGTCGGCATCAACTCCGACATCTCCTTATCCGGCTCGATATTCTCTCCTGCCCAAACACCGCATTGGGCAATGGTCATGTCCAGGAAATCTTCCCACGCCTCGGCTTCCAGGTGCTTGATCTCCTCAGGCGTCATGTTCGCTGCCAGTTTGGCCATCGCCGTCTGCGTGTCGATGAAGATTGGCCCACGGCCTTCCTTCATCTCCTTCATCATCAGGTGGTTGCGAAGGCAGGTTCCCATCTTCCGACCGTTAGCGTAGGCGTCGTACCCATAAGTCTTGAGATCGCCTGCGTTGCGCGCCTGATAGTCCTCGCCGAAGGCATTCATCGACTTGGCCTTGAACAGCAGGAACCACGCGCCGACCGGGCCGTAGCCATCCTTGAAGCGCGCCGGAACAAACCGGTTTTCCATCATGGTCAATTCCGCACCGCACTCCGCCGCCATCGAATAAGTGGAACCGGCATTCCAGACTGGATACCAGGCACGTCCGAGGCCCTCGCCTACGGAACGCGGACGAAACACGTTGACGGCGCCCCCGCAGGCCAGCAGGCAGCACTTGAAGCGGTAGATGTAAATGCGATGTTCACGAACGCTGAAGCCGGCAGCTCCCGCTATACGGTTTGGGTCGTTTTTATCGGTAATCAGGCGGACGATGAAAACGTGTTCCTCAATATTCTCCATGCCGAGTGCCTTCTTGGCTGCCTCCGCCACAATCCACTTGTAGGATTCGCCATTGATCATGATCTGCCAACGGCCTGAGCGAACCGGCTTGCCGCCGTCGACCAGCCGCTTGCCTTCATCGCCGGACTGCTTCCAAATCGGCAAGCCCCATTTCTCGAAATTGTGCACCGAGTCGTCCACGTGCCGCCCGACGTCGTACACCAGATCTTCGCGTACAATTCCCATCAGGTCACCGCGGACATAACGAACATAATCCGCCGGATCGTTCTCCCCCATATAGGTATTGATCGCGGACAAGCCCTGCGCAACCGCGCCGGAACGAGACATCGCGGCCTTATCGACCAGTTTGACTTTGATGTCCTTGCCTTCGGCGCGCGCTTTCTCAACCCAGCGCGACACCTCAAATGCGGCGCCACAGCAAGCCATGCCGCCCCCGATCAGAAGGGTATCGACCTCTTCTTCAAAAATTGCCGGTTGCCCGAATTCGGCCATGATCTTGCTCGCTCCTGCAATGCCCTGAGATCAGAACGATACGAACTGCGACATGTCGCAACTGTGGGTGCCTTTGGTGAACAGCGTGCTGTGGTCTTTGCCGTCTGCCAGAACTGCCTCATGCTCACCGCCGAAGGGGTCTGCGGAGCCTTCCGGTGTGGTCCGAACGGGGAATTTGAAGCGTTTCATGGTGCTGTTGCGGAACTTGATGGTCCACACAATGGAGTCGGTGCTACGCAAGGGCTGGACTGATGCGCCCAAAGGCACGACGTCGGCATAATGGCGGCATTCGATCGCCTGTTGCGGGCAAATCTTGACGCAGGCATAACATTCCCAGCACTGCTCGGGCTCTTGGTTGTATGCCTTCATGGCATGTCCCGTCTCTGACCCGTCCTCATCCAGACGCATCAGGTCATGCGGACACATGTACATGCAGGCGGCCTTGTCCTGACCCTTGCAGCCGTCACATTTGTCGGTACGAACGAAAGTCGGCATCAATCAGTCCTCGATTGAGTTGTCCCTCAGCCAGTGGCGCCCGCCTCTGGAGAAATCGGTTAATTCCCTGCTTCATGCAGATTCATGTTTTTGGGGAGCCAAAAAATTATAGGCTTCCCTCTTCTAACAAAAGGTTGCCGTCTTCCAGAATTTCTCCTTCTTCGGATTCAAAAGCCTCTTCCAGCGCCTCCCCGAAAGAGTCACCATCCAGAGAATCGCTCCCTCGACGGCGCTCCGCCATCTCCTGGGCCCGTTTGGTTTCGTGCGCGACGATGTCGTTCAGTGCCCCATACACGAACTGAAAGTCCACCCCGTCGCGCAACGGGATTTTGGTGGCGTTGCCCTTCTCCAATTTGCGCCGCAACTGATCTCTCCAATACTCGTCGGGAATGTCAGAGAACGCATCCGGCATCGGCTTGCGCTCAATCCTCCCCTCCACCCGAATCATCTTTTGGCCGAACAGAAACCGTTTCTTGTACTCGCGCTCATCAATTTTCAATCCCGCCAAACGAATGCGAAAGCGTATTTTCGGACAGGATTTGAGACCGAACATGCGATCCTTCTCAACGCCCTCGCTGACACACTGCTTGCGAACATACTCAAGCCAACCTCCCACCATACGAACCCCAGAGCCTTCGATTGAATTTCTCAGGGAGACTTCCCGCTCCACGCGCATGCGCGCCTCATATTCCGCATCGCGCCGTTCAACGTACTCTCCGGTATAGGATTGATACCCTTCTTTTTTCTTGGCGCTCCCCGTCGTTGCACACAATTGGGCAACCTGCTCGTGGGTAAAGCCTTTCTCCAGGTAAAACTCCACGTCCTCGCGTTCGCATTCCGCCGATGCCGCAGACATGGACAGGGTCAGGACCAGACTCAGTCCAAGCCCCGAAGCCACACGTGTCATGGAGAATAGTCCTTATTCCAGTGCCGGCAGTTCACTGGCAAACATCTGTTGAAGATCGCCACGCGGGCGAATGATCCGGTGTTGGTCGCCATCCACCATGATTTCGGCAGCCAGCGGCCTTGCGTTGTAGGTGCACCCCAGCGAGGACGCATAAGCTCCCGTCGAAAATATCGCCAGGTGATCTCCGTCTGCAATCGCCAATTTGCGGCCTCGTCCCAGACAGTCCGTGGTTTCGCACACGGGTCCGACCACATCGTACAGGCACGTCTGCCGACCTTCCTGCTCCTTGCGCACGGGCAGAATCCCATGCCACGCGCCGTACAAAGCCGGGCGCATCAATTCTGTCATGGAGGCATCGACCACGGCAAAACGATTGGCGTCCGTTCTTTTGATGTGTTCCACCTGTGTCAACAAAATACCGGCATTGCCGACCACAAAACGTCCGGGCTCAACCAATAGGGTCAAAGAACGCTGGCCCAGCGCGTCCCACAGCCCGTCGACATATTCCGAGGCTTTCGGAGGGTGCTCGCGCTGATAGCAAATGCCCAGGCCTCCGCCGGCGTCCAGATATTCCAGCTTGATGCCTTCGTCACTCAGGCGATCCGATAATTCAGCCAACTGCCGCACGGCCTCGATAATCGGCCGGGAATCCACCAGTTGCGAGCCGATATGACAGGAAATGCCGCAGATTCTTATGCCCGACATCTTGGCGGCAACGCGATAGGCCTGCAGAACTTCCTCCATGGGAATGCCAAATTTGTTCTCCCGGGCTCCAGTCATGATGTTGGGGTGGGTATCCACCTCGATCGCCGGGTTAATCCGAAGCGCTACCGGCGCTGTCTGGCCTGTTTCCTGAGTGATTCGGTCAATGCGGTGCAATTCCCCCAAAGACTCCACATGAAATGCGCCGATGTTCGCATCCAATGCCAGACGGATTTCGTCCTCGCTCTTGCCAACTCCGGAAAATACCGACTTCGTCAGGTCCCCGCCCGCTGCACGAACCCGCTCCAGTTCACCGCCAGACACAATATCAAAGGCGCAGCCCAAGTCCTTCAGATGGCGCAGAATGCTCAGGTTGCCGTTGGCTTTCACCGCATAGCAGATGCGGTACGGGTGCCCCCCAAACGCATTCTTCAAATCATTCACGTTGTACGTGATGGCCTGCTTTGAATAGACATAACACGGAGTCCCGTAAGTTCGGGCAATCTCTTCTAATGGGACTGATTCGGCGTGCAACTGCCCGCCTTGGTAAGTAAATGTTTCCATTCTGTCTCAGTCGTGTACGGCCGCTGACTCTGGAGGGGGTTCCAGCGGCCCCATTTGCCCACACGCGGTGAGGGCCCCGATCAGCACCAGGCCCACAAAAAACCCATAAAATCTGCTCATGACTGCTTTGCTCTCCGCGGGCTCCAACTGTGCCGGTCTCCGTTGGCAAGCATATCGTAACTTAAATTGGCGCATTTCCCAAAACTCATTGGCTCCCCTAGGTCTACCCACTCATGAATGCCCCTTCCGAACGAGTCCAGGAACCCATTGAAGGAGAGGCGCGCTTCAGCTTGATCTGGCTGCACGGACTGGGTGCGACGGCCGATGATTTTGATGGCCTGGGAGAGCACTTTCAGTGTCCGGGGCTGCGCGTGATTGCCTTGCAGGCGCCCACCTTGTCGCTCACTCTTTTCGAAGGCCAGTCCGTTCCTGCCTGGTTTGACATCCAACCGCAAGAAGACGGCACAATCATTAGCGATCCCGAAGGCCTCGAGCAGACTGCCGCGCGCATTTTTGAAACCATACTGCAACAACGCGAAGCAGGAATCGAGTCTTTTGTCATAGGCGGCTACTCCCAGGGCGGCGCCATGGCGCTGTACGCGGCCCTGAATTGCCCCACGCCTCTCGCCGGGGCCGTCTGCCTATCCGGCTATCTGCCTCAAGCTGATTCGCTGCTCAAAGTAGCTGCGAAACCGATTCCCCGAATCCCACTGTTTCTGGCGCACGGCAATCAGGACGAAGTCGTCGCTGCCAAATTCGGCGCCTTCAGTCGAGACCAACTAATGGAACTGGGCTATCCGGTGCAATGGTATAGCGAGGACTTCGGCCACCAGGTGACCGCCGAAGAACTGCAGCAACTGGGTACCTTTCTGCGCCGCACGTTTGGCGTGGGCGTCTCCGGCAACTAACCTCGGGCTAACGGCGCGGCCTGAAGCGCAGTCCGGGCCTCCTCGACACGCTCCCGCACCGCTTGCGGCGCGGTTCCGCCATGCAATGTGCGAGCATTGACGCTGTGCGAGGCGGTCAGAGTAGACAGCAACTCCGCATCGATGTCCGAGGAGAATTGCTGCAGCGATGCGGCGTCCAAATCCGCCAAGGCTTGACCTTGCTCCATCGCATGGCGCACAACCTGACCAACAATGTGATGGGCATCGCGAAACGGCACGCCCCGCGCCACCAAGCCGTCCGCCAGATCCGTCGCGGTGGCATAGTCTGCCGCCGCTGCTTCGCCCATTCGCGCAGTCTCGAAACTCATTGCACGCACTACCGCTTCCATCAGCGCCACACTCGCATGGGCTGTGTCCAAGCTGTCAAATAGCGGCTCCTTGTCTTCCTGATTGTCACGGTTGTATGCCAGCGGCTGCGCTTTCATCAGCATCAGCAGGGTCTGCAGATTGCCGCAGGCGCGCGCGCTCTTGCCGCGGATCAATTCCAACACATCCGGGTTCTTCTTTTGCGGCATCAGTGAGGATCCCGTGCAATAGTCATCCGGCAGCGTGATGAAGTCGAACCCCGGGCTGGTCCACAAAATCATCATTTCCGCCATGCGGGACAAATGCACCATCAACTGGCTAACCAATGCGCAGGTCTCAATCGCAAAATCCCGATCGCTGACCGCGTCCATGGTCATTGGCATCGGCATTGATTATACGATCCACTTTCTCAACAAGTATCGGGTCAAAGTCCGGGACGGTCTGACCAACCCGGTAGACATCACGGCCGCGGCCATGGCCACCTCGGGCAAAGCCATCTTTTTTAATGCCGTGGTCGTCATCGGCGGCTTCCTGGTCTTTCTGACTTCGAGCTTCCGCCCCAACTTCTACCTCGGCGCCATGCTGTCGCTCAATATGGGAGCGTGTTTGCTCGTCTCAGTGACGGTTCTGCCGGCAATCCTGAACAGGTTCCGGCCCCGATTTGTGTACGGCGAAAAGGTTGTTGTGAAGAGCTAGAGCAGTTTCGGATCGTATTGCATAGTCTGCTGAACGGGGAGTCTGATCAAGCCACGGCCCTCCGGATAGTGGGCCACGTGGGGGTGTTTCTGCTGGCGGTGGTGGTCTTCTACCTGGGGCTGGCGCTCAATCCGCTGTTGGGCATGCTGCTGTGGGCGGCCGCCGTGGCGATTGGTGTGCTGAACGTGAAGTGGATGCTCACTAGGGACTCTTCATAAGAGCGGAGGAGCCAGCCCGCGCAAGTTTGACATATAGGATCTTATCGGCCACGGCGTTTTCGTGTGTTTTCAGGGGTTACAGTAGGGTAGGTATGGTGGTCGGCGGGGAGCCAAAATTTGACA
>RKRZ01000119.1 GCA_007571105.1 Gammaproteobacteria bacterium | reverse complement strand
CACCATTACGGAACGAGCGCAAATCTGTCGCATGGAATCTTCAGAATCTTCGGTTGCAAAAAATCTTCGCCTGCTTGCAGCAGCAGAATCGGAGCCCCACGCTGTTGCCATTGAGGTGCAAATCCGCGATTGGCTGCAACAGGGACGCCGCAACATCGGGCTGATCACAGAAGATAGAAAACTCGCCCGTCGAATCAGCACCCTGCTCGGTCGTACCCGCATTCACATGAATGACTCTTCCGGATGGGCGCTATCCACCACCAGCGCCGCCAGCCTGATCCACAATTGGCTGGAATGCGTCTCACAAGATTTTCATCACCTGCATCTGTGGAACATTCTGAAATCCCCGTTCGTCGCCCTGCCAGAACCCGCCACACCACTAGAAGACCGGCTGGTTTTGGTGTGGAGACTCGAACAGCTCATTCGAGAAAAAAATATTTCCAGGTCATTCGATCAATATCGGACGGCATGCCAATCCGAGCCAGAAATCACAGCACTGCTTGACGCCGTCGAAGAGGCCGCCAAACCACTGGATGTGTTGCATTCGCCATCTCTCACTGCACAGCAGTACTTTGAGGCCATCCTGGAAAGTCTGAATCGCTTGGGCAGTGTTGATCTGCTGAGTGACGACGAAGTCGGCGAACGACTGTTGCATGAATTGAATCAAATGCGCCATGATTTGTCAGAGCACACGGAAACTCTGGAACCCCGACATTGGAGAACTGTTCTGCAAACCCACCTTGAGAAACAGAACTTTCACCCCTATGCTCCAGACAACGATGTGACCCTGATCAATCTGAAGCAAGCGCATCTCATTGAATTTGATTGCCTGATTGTTGCGGGAATGGACACGCGCCACTATCCTGGAGGCAATCACACCTTTACCGTCTTCAATGAATCCGTTCGTGCCAGCCTCGGTCTGCGGCAAGATGCGGAAATTCGACAACTTCGCCTGCAGCAATTCATTGCTTCTATTGTTGCGGCCGATGAAGTCCTGCTCACGTACCAAAAGAAAGATCAAGATCAACTCTATTTGCCGAGCGCATGGTGGGCCCAACTGAACACCTTCCATCGATTGAGTTATGGAACCTCACTGGAAGACGGCAGGCTTGCGCTCCTTTCTATCGCTTCAACCACAACACCTCTGGATGACAAACACGCACTGCCCGAGGTCACCTCCCGCCCCGCAGCCGTCCCTGAATTGCTCCCGCAATATATTTCCGCTTCGGCACATCAGCAATTACTGAATTGCCCCTATCAGTTTTTTGTCAACCGCATGCTGGGGATTAGTGAAATTCCTGAAGTGCACGAAAAACTGGAGCCTGCCGAGTTTGGAGAATTCGTTCATCGGTGCCTTGAGGTTTTCCACACCGATCACGTCGATTTCCCCGGAACTCCGTGGACTGAATCAACCGAAGACCACCAATTCGAAGCCACTCGCTTGCTCAGAAACATCGGGAGACACGTGATCAAACATTATCCCTCTGCGCACCACTCTCCGCTGATTTATCTTGCGCAATGGGACCAGGTCATCCCACGGTATCTCAAGTTGCAGATTGATGCAGAAAAAAATCAGCGCAAAGTTGAAAATGGTGAGACAAAAAGACATCAACAACTCAACGAAGATTTTGAGCTTTCGGGACGCATCGACCGAATTGATGTAGACAACCTCGGGAAGAAAACACTCGTTGACTACAAGACTGGCGGAAATACAGTGAGGAAGTCACAGATCACCTCCGGAGAAAACGTCCAGCTCAACACCTACGCCGCATTGCTCGATGGCGTTGCGCGAGCAGAATACTGGTGGCTCGGCATTCGAAAACCAGGCAGCACCTCTTTAGATGGTGAAGAACTTCAGGAAACCCAAACCCAAGTGATGCAACGCCTAAAAAATCTGTATCGCGATATGGCCAATGGCGCGGTCATGCCCGCAAATGGGGACACCGAAACCTGCTCTTACTGTTGCGCCAAAGGGCTATGCCGCAAAGATATTTGAGAAGAAGCTAACGTCCTTCAGCAAAATCAGGATGGGGTTGCGCTTCCACGCGCCATGACATCAAGCAACAACAGCAAGTCCTGAAATGCATCGGCTTTCTTTTTCGGACTGCGGAGCAGATAGGCAGGATGGTAACTGGGGATGACAGGAATCTCGGTTCCGGGAAGTGAATGAACCTGGCCTCGCAGTCGGCCAATCGGCGTGTCCACTTCCAGCAGGTTTTGTGCGGCAACACTGCCCAAAGCCAAGATCACGCGCGGCTGAATCAGTTCGATTTGCCCCTGAAGGTGTCCGCGGCACTCGTAGGCCTGCTCTGGAGTTGGGTTTTCATTGCCGGGAGGACGGCACTTGAGAATGTTGGCGATGAAAACCTCTTCGCGCTGCATCCCAATGGCTGAGAGCATATTATTGAGCAACAGGCCGGCGCGGCCGACAAAAGGTTCCCCCTGCGCGTCCTCATCCGCTCCCGGCGCCTCGCCAATCAGCAGCAAATCCGCATCTTCCTTGCCGACTCCGAATACCGTGTTCTTTCGAGTTCGGTAAAGCTCACAACGTGTACATTCAGAGACGTTTTTACGCAATCGTCGCCATTTATGCTGATGGACCTTTTCTGGCTCCAGAGTCAAAGTATTCTCGGATTGACCGTTGCCTCCGCCTGATACCACCTCTGAACCATTCCCCCTCTGCCCGGGGTCCTCGGTGTCAGAGTTTTGCGCATCCGATCGATGCTGCCATCGGTGCAACCCGAGAACTTCCAGGTGCGCATCAGATGGAGGAGTTTTCTCTTCAGCCATAGCCTATTGTCAAATATGATCCAGTTGAGGGTGCATTGCCGGCTCCTGGGCCAGTTTGCCTACGGCAACCAAATAGGCCCGGGCGGAAGCAATCACAATGTCCGTGTGTGCCCCATGCCCGTTGACCACCGCGCCATCTTTGGACAACCGCACAGTAACCTCTCCTTGTGCATCTGTTCCCGTCGTAATGTTGTTGACAGAATACAGCTGTAATTCAGAGTCGGAATGGACAACTTCCTCAATTGCGCGAAAAGAGGCATCAACCGGACCGCCTCCAGGAGCTTCCGCACTGTACTGCTCCCCCTGATATTCAAGCGTAACGCGCGCAACTGGCGTGGTGCCCATTTTTGAGGTCACTTCCAAATCAATCAACTGGTAGGTGCCGGTATCCCGAATTTCAACTTCCTCGAGTACAAGGCTTCTCAGGTCTGCATCAAAGATCTGGTGCTTGCGATCTGCAAGTTCCTTGAAGCGTGCAAAAAATTCATCCAACTCTTCTTCCGGAACTTCCAGGCCGAGCTTGTCAACTCGATCCATGATTGCCCGCCGTCCGGAATGTTTGCCCAATACAATTCGATTATCTGACCAGCCGACATCCTGGGCACGCATAATCTCATAGGTTTCACGGTACTTCAACACCCCATCCTGATGTATGCCGGACTCATGCGCGAACGCATTTGCGCCGACGATAGCTTTGTTCGGCTGAACCGGAAAACCGGTGACGCTGGAAACCAGCTTGGAAGTTGGAACAATCTGCGTGGTATCTATATTTGTATCACACGCAAAAGTGTCCTGACGGGTTCGCACCGCCATAACAACCTCTTCCAGCGAAGCGTTGCCGGCACGTTCTCCCAAGCCGTTGATGGTGCATTCGACCTGTCGCGCGCCATGCAGCACAGCCGCCAGTGAGTTGGCCACCGCCAACCCCAAATCGTTGTGGCAATGCACCGAGAAAACCGCCTTGTCCGAATTCGGAATTCTCTCGATCAATTGCCCGATGCGCTCGCCAAACTGAACCGGCAGGCTGTAGCCAACAGTATCCGGAATATTGATCGTGCACGCTCCCGCATCAATCACCGCTTCAACCACCCGGCACAAGAAATCAATATCCGAGCGTCCGGCATCTTCCGGCGAAAACTCTACATCGTCCGTGTAATTGCGTGCTCGCTTGACGGCATCTACAGCACGCTCCACAACTTCATCCGGACTCATCCGCAACTTCTGTTCCATATGGATGGGAGAGGTTGCAATGAATGTATGAATGCGCGGTCGCACAGCGCCCTTCAGGGCATCCCCGGCACGGTCGATGTCCTTATCCAAAGCGCGAGCCAGGCTACAAACGGTGCTTTCGCGAAGAGTCGCGGCAATTTCGCTGACGGCTTCATATTCATCGGGACTGGCTATCGGAAAGCCTGCCTCAATGATGTCCACCCGCATTTTTTCAAGTGCGCGGGCAATGCTCAACTTCTCTTCCCGCGTCATTGATGCCCCGGGACTCTGCTCACCATCCCGCAGCGTGGTATCAAAAATCTTCAACGTGTCCATTTCAGAATTTTCCTTGCGTCCGAGACTCCCAAACTGGGAAAGTCTGACAAAAATTTTGTTTCGGTATCGGCGTTATAAAGCGCGCCAAGCTATTGTTTCTTTATGCCGCAAGCCGCGGCAGGAGCAAGAGTCCGGACAGTAAGGAAGGCGCGCCCTTTTGAAGGGTGCGGGAAACAAAATTGAACGAGTGGGCTTGAGTCATTTTTCTATCCGCCACTGATGTGCCACTATAACACACGGCTCAATTAGGCGAATGACGGACGGCGACGGTGATAGTGCTTGACGTTGCGGAAAGTCCCATGGCCTTCGGCGCCCGTGCCCAGATACAGTTCCTTCACATCAGAACGACCAAGCAGCTCTTCCGCACTACCACGAAGCATCACGCGGCCATTTTCAACCACATAGCCTTTGGTTGCGTAGCGCAATGCGATCATGGCGTTTTGCTCGGCCACGAGGAAACTCACGCCCTCTTTGCGGTTGAGGTTTTTCACAATCTCGAAGACTTCTTCGACCAGCTGCGGAGCGATCCCCATTGAGGGCTCATCCAAAAGGACCAGTTTCGGCCGTGACATCAACGCCCGACCAATTGCAATCATCTGCTGTTCGCCTCCGGAAGTAAATCCAGCATGGCTTCTACGACGAACTTTGATTCGGGGGAAATATTCGTACACCAACTCCAGATCTTTCTTCGCTTCAGCTCGATTGTCGCGGATAAAAGATCCCGTCATGAGATTCTCCTCGACGGTCAAATGCGCAAAGCAATGGCGGCCTTCCAGCACCTGGGCGACCCCGTGTTTCACCATGTCGTAAGCGCTCAAGTCCTGAGTGTCCTCTCCCATGAACTCGATCGATCCTTTGGTGACCTGGCCACGCTCTGCCGGCAGAAGATTGGAACAGGCTTTGAGCGAGGTGGTCTTGCCGGCGCCATTCGCACCGAGCAGAGAAACGATCTCGCCTTCCATCACTTGCAGGCTGATGCCGCGCAAAGCAAGAACTACGCGGTTATAAGTGACTTCGATGTTGTTAATCGAAAGGAGTGGTGTGCTGTCCATTGCCTGTTGGGTACTGACTGAACTGTGGCGAAGCGGGCAAACGCTTGGCGACAATGCAGTCGCTGATTTTCAAAAGGTCAGGCGGGAGTGCTGTGCACTCCCGCCATTCCCCGTTTCAACTAATGGAAACCGCTATGATGTTAGACATCATAGTTGTCGCGGTCGTTCTCATCGTTGCAGTCACGCGGAGTAATTCCCTCATTTTCGATGGCATTTTCTGCCTTCGCGTCAATGATGGACTGGGACAACTCAACGTCACCGTCAATCCAGTCGGTCACAACTTCCCACTGAGTGGCAGCGTAATTCCACTGGATGAACTTGGCCTGATGGCCACCGACATGGTCCATGCAATTGGTTTTGATCTCCGGAACCAGACCGTTTGCACCCAGCTCAGCCAGGCGAGCGGTATCCAGGTTCAGGTTCTCAAAGCCCCAGCGCACCTGAGCAGAGTTGACGTCAGGACCAAAACGGGCCTGAGCCACACGCACTGCTTCCAGATGAATGACGCCTGCCATCACGCCGAGGTTCCAGTAGTTGGAACCAATGCGGGATTTGTCCTGCAGGTCGCCTTTACCAGCGCCGTAGACCTTTTCAACAATTTCGTCGATGACTGGAGCCACACGACCCGTCGGGTGCGTGGTGATGGCCTGATAGCCATTGGCTGAAGAACCAGCCGGCTTCACGTCACCATCGTCATTGCTCCAAATGTTGCCGATCAGGTGGTCAATCGGGAAGCCCATGCGGACACCAGTCTGCATGGCCACCGGATTCATGACACCCCAGCCACGCAGGACTACGTAGTCAGGCTTCGAGCGGCGAATTTTCAGCCACTGGGAAGTCTGCTCGTTGCCCGGGTGGGGCACCTCAATCGCTTCAGACTCGCAATTGTGCTTCTCGCACAGCATGTGCGTGAACTCAACAGCTTCACGACCATAGGTGGAGCCGTGGAACAGCAGAACGATCTTCTTGCCCGCCAGATTCTCCATGCCGCCTTCCAACTGGCCAATATAGGCCGTGATGATGGAATGCTCGTCATAGGTATTAATACCCGGCATGAAGTAGTACGGGAAGACATCGCCACGCTGGCCTTCGGTCCGGCCATGGTTTACTGCGATGATGGAGATTTTATCTTTACGGCCCTGAGCGACCAGAGAAGTGGAGATACCCACGGACAGAGGATCGAAGAACAAAGCTTGCTTGCCTTGGAATTCCTTCATCCGGTGGTAACACTCAACGCCCTGCTGGTCGTTGTATTGGGTTTCGCACTCATTCCAGATAATATTTCTACCACCAACGCCGCCTTCGGTCATGTTCATCAGATTGTAGTAATCGATGATGCCTCCGAAGTAGCCGGTGCCGCCAGTTGCATACGGGCCAATGCGGTATACAGGCATGGGAATATAAACATCCCCTTCTGCTACCACAGGTCCGGTCGCGGACATGGCGACGGCCATTGCGAGACCTGTTACCCAAAGTTTAGTTTTCATAAATTGCCCTCCTATAAGAGGCTTTTAGTTTTGCTTGCAGTTAACTGCTTTTCAGCAAGCTTTTTTTACACGGAAAAAGGCTTTTAAGCAAGTTGCTCATTTTGCCATCCTCTCGTGTCTCTCGAATCACACGCGCCAAAACGCATGTGTTTTCATTCTGAACAGCCCTCTCCTTAGTGCGGAAATGGCCATGTCCGCAGTCTCTGTTTAATATTCTGCCACAATGCAGCCAATCCGCCAGGCTCGCGAATTAGCAACGCAATAATCAGGATTCCGTAAAGGATCTTCGCGACATTCTGCACCACCGCAGTATCA
>RKRZ01000153.1 GCA_007571105.1 Gammaproteobacteria bacterium | reverse complement strand
CACCCATCAAGAGCCGGTCGCTGCCGGCAATCAGGGCGCCGGCGTTGAACAGATTCTGCTGGATCTCTTCGAAGTGTGCGTAAAGCTCCCAAACCGCGGCGGTGCTTGCGCGCAGCAAGCCGAGGTGGCTGTTGAGTTTATCGATGGCTCCGAGCGCTTGGATACGTGCGTGGGTTTGGGGGACGCGTTTGCCTTGGCCTAAGTGGGTGTGTCCGTCGTCTCCGCTCTTGGTTGTGACGCGCGAGATTCGGTGGGCCATCAGGGCCCCTGTTGATAGTCGTGCAGCAGTTGCGTGATTTCTTTGGCGTGCCCGCGCGGGTCGACTTTGCGCCAAAGATTGCGAATCTTGCCTTCCGGATCGATCAGAAACGTGTGGCGTTTCGGCAGGCGAATCCACAAAAAGCCCCCCATTGCCCCGTAGCGGGCAACGACCTGGCCTTTGGGGTCGGACAAAAGTGGGAACGGCAGGTGAAATTTTTCGGCGAACTGTTTCTGGCTGTCCGAACTGTTCATGCTGACGCCCAGCACTTGCGCATTCTGGTGATGAATGAGCTGGTACTCATCGCGAAATGCGCAGGCCTCGGTGGTGCACCCGGGAGAATCATCCAGCGGATAGAAAAACAGCACAACCCACTGTCCGACATAATCCGCCAGACGATGGATTCGTCCTTGCGGGTCCGACAGTTCGAATTCAGGGGCGGGTTGGCCGATTTCAAGCATTTCTGCGTGTATCGTACCGCACAGGCCAAGCAGCAAAAGGCCCTGACTGAGCCGCGAAGAGAAGTCAGGGAGCATCAGTGAGTGTTTCTGTGGCGGTGGGTTCGGCCTGGACGTCGGAGTCCGTCTGATACCAGCGCAACTGTTCGCGCAACCGCACGACTTCGCCGACCACGATCAGCGTCGGCGGAGCGACATCTCGGGCGGTGATCAGCTCCGGCAAATCCTGCAAGGTGCCGGTGAAGACTTGCTGCTGCGGCGTGGTGCCGCGGGTGATGAGTGCGGCCGGAGTGTCACCCGCCAGTCCGTGTTGAATCAGTTGTCGGCAGATCTCCGGGCAGCCGGCCAGCCCCATGTAGAACACCAGGGTCTGGTTCGAATGCGCCAGCATTTCCCAATTCAGATTGACGCTGCCGTCCTTGAGGTGGCCGGTGACGAAGATGCAGGCTTGCGCGTAGTCTCGGTGCGTCAGCGGAATTCCGGCGTAACTGGCGCAGCCGTTTGCGGCGGTGATGCCGGGCACGATCTGAAAGGCAATGCCTTCCTCCATCAGCGTCGCAATTTCTTCGCCGCCGCGCCCGAAAACCATGGGATCGCCGCCCTTGAGACGCAAGACTCGCTTGCCTTCTTGCGCCAGGCGCACCAGCAGGTGGTTGATCGATTCCTGGGCAATGGCGTGGCGGTCGCGCTCCTTGCCGGCATAGATCTTCTCCACGTCCTGGCGCAACAGCGCCATGATGGGTTCCGAGACCAGCCGGTCGTACACCACCACATCCGCTTGGCGGATCAGGCGTTGCGCCCGAAAAGTCAACAGGTCCGGATCGCCGGGTCCTGCGCCGACCAGATACACCTCTCCCGCGCTGGGCACCACGCCGCGCTCAATGGCGGCGGCCAACGCGATCTGTGCTTCGTCTTCCTGCCCGCCCAGCACCTGCTCGGCAATCGGCCCATTCAGTATGGCTTCCCAGAATCGCCGGCGCAGACGCCGCTCGCCGAAGGCTTCGCGCATGCGGGCGCGGGAGTTTTCAACCAGCGCAGCCAGTCGCCCGAAGCCTCCCGGGATGACGCTCTCCAGTTGATCGCGCAACAATCTGCCAAGCATCGGCGAGGCGCCGCCGGTGGAGATGGCGACCTGAATAGGGTCGCGGTGAATGACCGAAGGCAGCAGGACATTGCCGGCTTTTGCCTGATGCGCCGCGTTGACCAGTATGTTGCGCTCGCGCGCCAGCTTGGTGAGGCGCTCATTGAGTTTGGCGTTGTTGCTTGCGACGATGAGGAGAAACACGCCTTCCAGATCTTTCTCTTCGGCTTCGCGCTCGAGGTATTCCAGGCGCCCCTCTTGCGCATGTTCGAGAATGGCAGGCTGCGCTTCCGGCGCAATCACGCGCACGCGGGCATTCGCTTGCAGCAGCGCCTCGATTTTGCGCCCGGCAACCAGCCCGGCGCCGACCACCAGGCACAGGCGATCACGGACATCAACGAACAGGGCAAGCGGGTTCATGGCCGGAATTGCAGATAGAGTAAAATTTCGCCACCCTCATCTTATGCAGGAAAAGGAACTTATGGATATCTATCGCGTGGTTGCCATTCTGGTCGGACTTGGCATTGTCGTGTACGGTGTCTGGGCAGCGCTGCTGGAAGCTTAACAACTGCAGTGGTCAATCGGCTTGAATGCTGGCGCGGCGCAAGCCCAGCAAAAGCCCGACGACGCCGGCAGTGATTGCGGCGTCGGCCACATTGAAAGTTGGCCATTGCCAGCCTTGGTAATGCAACACAATGAAATCGGCGACAGCGCCGGTTTGCAGGCGATCCACCAGATTGCCGGCAGCTCCACCCATAACCAAAGCAATGGAACTGATCTGCAGGCGTTCTGCAGAATTCAGGCGGTGTAGCCAGAATCCCAGCCAAATCATGATGGCGATGCTGACCCCGATCAATAAGGGTCGTTGCCATCCGCCCGCATCGTGCAGCAGGCTGAAGGCAGCTCCCGTGTTGTAGGCGCGCTCAAACGACAAAAACGGCAACAGCACCCATTCTTCTCGCAGCGCCAACGTCTTCTCAATCGCGAATTTGCTCGCCTGGTCCAGCACCAGTGTTACGCCGATGATGGGAGTGGCGAGACGCCAGACCTTAGACATAGCGCCGCTCTTCTCCGGCTCCTTCCAGATTGTCGTGGCAGCGGGCGCAGAGTTCCGGGTGCTCTTTGATCTCGCCGACGCTTGCGCAGTGATGCCAGCAACGGGCGCACTTGGCATGCTCGGAAGCCCAGGCGGTGACGCGCACCGCTCCTGAGTGCGGAAGATTGAACGTGCGAGGGGCGGTCGGGTCCAGGTCGTCCCTATCCTCCTCTTCGGCGACCACGGCCTCTTCCTGTACTTGTGCGCTTGAACTGATGAACAGGAAATGCAACTCTTCACCCAACTGCCGCAATAAGGCGGCGGTATCTTCAGAGGCTGCGATGGTCACTTCCGCATCCAGACCGGAGCCAATGACGTCGGCCTGGCGCAGGGGCTCGAGCGTTCGGCTGACAGCCTGGCGTACGTCCAGAAGCACTTGCCAGTCTTCGTCGCCAATGGCGGGCGCGTCGCAGGCCCATGGAGCCAGATCAAACCATTCGCACAAATGCACCGAGTCTTTGCGCGGTCCCGGGATGTGCTCGTAGATCTCATCCGCTGTAAACGGGCAGATGGGCGCAAGCCAACGGCTCAGGGCTTCAGATAACACATACATGACGGTTTGCGCGCTGCGCCGTGCCGGATGCGCCGCCGGTAGCGTGTAGGTACGGTCCTTGATGACATCCAGATAGAGCGAGCCCATTTCCGTGTTGCAGAAGGTATGAAGGCGTTGGCAGACGCGATGGAATTGGTAACTTTGGTAATCCTCGCGAATGGCGGTATCCAGTTCGGAGGCGCGCCGCACGATCCATTGATCAAGCGCCAGCATGTCCGCAGGCTGCAGCGCATCCTTTGCCGGATCGAAATCATGCAGACTCGCGAGCAGGTAGCGCGCCGTGTTTCGGATGCGTCGATAGGTCTCGGTGGTGTGGCTCAGGATTTCGTCCGACACCGCCATCTCGCCGCTGGTGTCGCTTGAAGCGACCCAAAGACGCAGCACGTCCGCGCCCATGCGATCGATGATTTTCTGCGGCAGCACTACGTTGCCGCGCGATTTCGACATCTTGTAGCCTTTCGCATCCACCACAAACCCGTGCGTCAGCACTTGTCGGTAGGGTGCGCGGCCGTTCAGGGCGACCGAGGTCAGCAGGGAGGACTGAAACCAGCCGCGGTGCTGATCGGAGCCTTCCAGATACAAATCCGCCTGCGCATCTTCTCCGTATTCCGCGGCAACCACGGTCTGGTGTGTGACGCCGGAGTCAAACCACACGTCCAGCGTGTCAGGGGATTTGACGTAGTTCGGGGCGTCTTCGCCCAGAAGTTCCGCGGGGTCCAGATCAAACCAGCCGTCAATGCCGTCGCGTTCAATGCGTTCGGCAATGCGTTCAAGCAGCGCTGGGGTGTCCGGATGCAGGCCGCCGTCATCGCGGCGGCTGAATAGGGCAATCGGTGAGCCCCAGTTGCGCTGGCGGCTGATGCACCAGTCCGGGCGTCCTTCCAGCATGCCGCGAATTCGCTCGCGTCCCCAGTCGGGATGCCACGCGACCTGTTGGGTGGCCTCCAGGGCCTGGTCGCGCAGATCATGCGTTTGCATGTCGATGAACCATTGCGCTGCGGCGCGGAACAACAGCGGAGTGTGGTGTCGCCAGCAGTGGGGGTAATTGTGTGTGAACGATTCGTGTGCGAGCAGGCGTCCATTCTCGCGCATGGCACCGAGGATGCGCGGATTGGCATCGGCGACGCTTAGGCCGCCGACGATTGGAGTGTCGGCATGGAACCGGCCGTCCTCTTCAACCGGGCAATGCACGGGCAGGCCGAATTCCAGACCGACGGCATGATCTTCCGGGCCGTGCGCCGGTGCGGTGTGCACGCAGCCGGTGCCTTCCTCTGCGGTCACGTGGGCGCCGGTGATGATTGGCACCGTCTTGTCCAGAAACGGATGATTCAGAGACAGCCCGCTCAGATCTGTGCCCCGAAGATTTGGGCTCTCGGTGTTCTGTGCGCCCGTGCGCGCTTCGAAGGACTCGCGCAAGGGGACCGCTACCACCAGCCGCTGACCGTCGTGTTCGACGCAGGTGTATTCCAATTCCGGATGCAGGCAGACAGCCTCGTTTGCAAGCAAAGTCCAGGGGGTTGTCGTCCAGATCGCAAGTGCCACGGAAGTGTCCGAAGGCAGGCCGAAGGCTTCCGCCAACGCGCCATCCGCCGCGTCGAAGCGCACATCGATGGCAGGAGACTGATGCTCCTCGTATTCCACTTCCGCTTCCGCCAGCGCGGAATGGCAATCCGCGCACCAGTAGACCGGCTTGTAGCCGCGCGTGAGATAGCCGGATTCCAGCAGCCGCCCGAGTGCCCGCACAATGCTGGCCTCGGTCGCGGGCGCCATAGTCAGATAGGGGTCCTCCCATTGCCCGATAACGCCCAGGCGCACGAATTCCTCTCGTTGAATGCGCACCTGTTCGGTGGCGAATTCGCGGCAAGCGGCGCGAAAGCCGCGCCCGTCCGCGCGTTGCTCCCGGGACAACTTCTTCTCAACCTGCAATTCAATGGGCAGGCCATGGCAGTCCCAGCCCGGACGGTACGGGGCGTCGAATCCGTCCATGCTGCGTGAACGCACGACGATGTCCTTGAGCGTTTTGTTGACGGCGTGGCCCATGTGAGGCTTCCGTTGGCGTAGGGCGGGCCGTCATGCAGCAGAAAGCGTTTCCGCCCGGCACGCGCTTCGCGCAGCCGCGCATACAGATTCATCTCCTCCCACCGGGCCAGACGCTCCGGCTCCCGCTGGGCGAGATTGCCGCGCATGGCAAAGTCCGTGCACGGCAGGTTCAGCGTGTCGCGATAAGGGTTAGACGGCATTGGAGAAATATTCTCGTGCGGCAGCAACGTCCCGAGCAATTTGCTCGCGCAACTGTTGGGGAGATTCGAACTTCTCTTCGGCGCGCAGGCGCTGACAGAATCTTGTGGCGATGCGTTTCCCGTACAGGTCTTGGTCGAAGTCTAACAAATGCACCTCAATCATCATGTGCTTGCCGTCGATGGTGGGGCGCCGCCCGACATTGGCCACCGCGAGATGCTCCTGGCCATCGACATCCACGCGTACGGCAAAGACGCCGCGCATGGCGGGGGTGTGCGGGAATTCCAGGTTCGCTGTTGGGAACCCCCATTCACGTCCGCGTTGATCCCCGACGATCACGATGGCGCTGATGACATACGGATGCCCAAGCAACTCCTCGGCGCCACTCACGTCTCCGGAGGCGAGCGCCTCCCGAACCCGCGTGCTGCTGACGCGCGCATTGTTCTGTCGGAACGTGGGAGTCGGTTCAAATTGGGAGCCATGTGCTTCAATCGCGCTTTGCAGAAACGCGACATTGCCTTCCCGATTGCGCCCGAAGTGGAAGTTTTCGCCCACCGTTACGTAACGTGTGTTGAGGTCACGGATCAGAATGTCATCGACGAAGGAAGCGGCGGAAGTGTCTGCCAGATCGATGTTGAAGGGTAGGATGATCAGTCGGTCAAGTTGGGGGCATAACTCGTCAATCAGAGCGGCCTTGTCGGCGAGTGTGCTCAAACGGGGTGGTGCATACTCGCCGCGGAAGAATTCAAGCGGCGTGGGTTCGAAAGTCAATACGACCGACTCCAATTTCTGTGATTGAGCGATCTCGGTGAGATGACGCAGCACGGATTGGTGCCCCAGATGCAGTCCGTCATAGTTGCCAATGGTGACGGCGCGGCCAACGTCGGGCAAATCAGTCAGGGTGGATACTCGGGCATGCCCGTGACAATTTTCAGGCAGCAGATTCATGTTCGGGTTCCGGGGTTGAGACGGAAATCATTCGGAATTGATGGGGGCGTACGCCGGCAATCCATAGGACCGCAGGATAAAGCACAGCGCCCAGGGTGATGAGTCCAAGCAAAGTCAGCAGACGTTCGGAGAAGGACCAGGCCGCCCAAATGGCGGTGTCCGGAATAAGCGGAAGCAGACCGGCAGCCATAATTGCACAGGCAAGGGCCGATTGCAGAATCAGCCATCGGGTCGGGGGGCTGATAGCGTAGCGATTTCGTGCCCGCAGCCCGCGATAAAGCAGGATGGCATTGAGGTAGGCGGCGAGCGCCGTCGCAAGCGCGAGTCCCGCATGCGCTCCGGGTTGTTCCAGAGCCAGCCAACTGAGCACGAACACGCCAGTCAGCACCATGTTGGCAAGCATTGCAATGACGCCGATTTTCACGGGAGTGCGGGTGTCCTGATGCGCAAAAAATCCGGGCGCGAACACCTTGACCAGAATGAACGCAGGCAGCCCCAGCGCGAAGGCCATCAGGGAAAGTCCAGCCATCTGGGTGTCAAACATCGAGAATTCCCGGTACTGCAACAGCGTGATCAGTACAGGCTCGGCCAGCAACACCAGGCCGACGGTAGAAGGCAAGGCGACGATCAGCCCGATGCGTACGCCCCATTCCATGCTGTCGCGAAATCCCCC
>RKRZ01000180.1 GCA_007571105.1 Gammaproteobacteria bacterium | reverse complement strand
AGCCGGGAGCGGGACTTTCGCCTGAAGGGAACGCGCTATGTGTGGCTGAAGTCGCCGGCGAAACTGAGTCCGGAACGGCAGCGCCAATTGATGCGGTTGAGACAAAGCGATCTGAAAGTGGCGCGGGCCTGGGCGCTCAAAGAACGATTCCGTGATGTGTGGAACATCCAGGACCCGGAAGTGTTGCGTCTGGCTTTGCAGTTGTGGCACCGCCGTGCGATGCGTTCCGGCCTGAGTACGATCAAGCGCGCGGCGCGAACCCTCAAGCGGCATCTTGAGGAGATCATCAATGCGTGTACTTGGGGCGTGACCAACGCGCTGGCGGAATCGCTCCAGATTCCGACTAGCCGCTGGCTTGTTTTGCCGGATAGGCCGCCCAAAATCAAGAGCCTGGTTCAGGGCTCAGGCGCAAATGTCGGGTGAAGATATGGGTGCGGATTTTGTTACAATCCAAGCCATGAAACTGACCTTTTTGCGCGCCCGTTTGCATCGCGCCTGCGTGACTCATGTCGAACCGGACTACGACGGCTCGTGCGCAATTGACGGCGAGTTATTGAATGCCGCAGGCATCAGCGAATACGAACAAATTGACCTGTACAACATCACAAACGGGGAGCGGCTGACGACCTATGCGATTAGCGCGCAGCCGGGAAGTCGCATCATTTCAGTCAACGGCGCGGCCGCGCATAAGGCCGACCCGGGAGACCGGCTTATCATTGCGGCGTATGCGAATCTGGAGCCGGAAGAAGTAATGAATTTCAAGCCGACTTTGGTGTACCTGGACGCCGACAATCACATCGAGCAGATCCGTAACGAAATTCCGGCGCAAGTCGCCTGAAGCCTTGCACTCAACCGGTATTGCGCATCCCCGCCGCAATGGCGCTGATTGAGCGGGCGATTGCCCTTTGTTCTGCTGATGCGTCCTGATTCTGGCGCGCACGGCGCAGCAAACTGACCTGAATGGCATTGAGCGGGTCCAGGTAGGGCTTTCTCCGACTCAGCGACAGGAGCAAACTCGGCTGCGTCTCCAGCAACTCCTTGTTTCGAGTGACCCGCAGCACCATCTTGCAGGTCAATCGGTACTCTGCCGAGATCCGCTCGAAGATTTCCCGGCAGGCGGGATGCTTGCCCATACGCGCATATTGCTGAGCGATCGGCATATCGGCCTTGGCGAGCGCCATTTGAATGTTCTGCATCAGCACTCGGAAAAAAGGCCAGCTCTCGTACATGTGCCGGGCCCGCTGCAGGCCGGTCTTCGGGCTCTGCTTCAGGAATGTTTCAAGTGCGGTGCCGATCCCGTACCAGGCAGGAAGCGTGTGTCGCGACAAAGACCAGGCGAACACCCATGGAATGGCGCGAATCGAATTCATGGAACGATCTGTGGCCCGGCGATGCGAAGGACGGGAGCCGATGTTCATGTCGCCAATTTCGCGGACGGGAGTGACTTCATAAAAGTAATCCAGAAACCCGTCCGTCCCGATCAGGTCCCGATAGGCTTCCTCCCCGGTGCGGGCGAGTTGCTCCATCACTCGGAGGTCCTCGACGGTTCCTTGCGCCCGTGCATGCGGGGCCGGCAGGGATGCCAGCATCAGTCCGGTCACGCCCATGGTCAATTCGTAAACCGCGGTTTCGAGATTTGTGTACTTGTAGGACAGAACTTCGCCCTGTTCGGTCAGTTTGATGGTGCCGTGCACGGTGCCGGCCGGCTGCGCGATGATGGCGTCGTGGGTGGGGCCGCCGCCGCGTCCGATGGTGCCGCCGCGTCCGTGAAACAGGCGAAAATCCACCGTGTGCCGGTGCGCAATGTCCTGGATGCGCTCCTGCGTTCGGTACAGGTTCCAGGCGGAAGCCAGAATGCCGCCGTCCTTGCAGGAGTCGGAGTAGCCCAGCATGATGTCCTGACGGCCTCCGGAGGCCGTCAATAAAGCGCGATACACCTTGTCGCCGAACAACGTCTCCAGGATGTCTCCGCATTGATGCAGGTCCTCGATGGTTTCGAACAGCGGGCAGACCTGCAGGCGGCAGACCCATTGCTTGTCCCTGCGTCCCGCAAGCCCCGCGAAGCTTCCCAGAAACAGCACCTCCAGAATGTGACTGGCCGTATGCGTCATGGAAATGATGTACTGGCCGAAGGCCTGCGGGCTGATGCGCTCCGGCTCCTCGCCCATCACGTCGAATACCTCCAGAGTCTCCCGGGTGGCGGCCGACAGGCCGGCCCTCTCGAGTTTCGCCTTCCCCTCCGTGTTTTTCAGATGTTTGCGCAGAATCTGGTAGCGTCGGGATTCGTCCAGGCTCTCGTAATCAATATCTTCACGCACGCGCAGAATTTCTGCGACAGCCTGCGTATGCCGGGGCGCTTCCTGGCGCACGTCCAGATGCACCAGGTAGAAGCCGAAGGTCTCGACCAGTCGAATCAAATCGGCCAATTCGCCGTCCGCAATGCGCTCGTCGCCTTGCTGGATTAGTGAATCTCGAATCAGATACAAATCCTCCAGAAATTCCTCTTCATTGCGATACCCTCCCTCATCTCTCAAGACCCGTCCGTCCAACTGCTCCCGGCGTTTCTGCAGGCGATACAGGACAACCGCCAATTTGCGCCGATACGGCTCGGTTTCAAACAAAGTCGTCGCGCGACGCGGCGCAATTTGCTCCAGCAGAGGCTCATCCTCGCGAAGACTCTCTTGCATTTGTTCGGGAAGTTCGATGAAGTTTGAAGAAAAAGTCAGGATGTGTTCGAGTTTCTCGACCCGCCGCAGATACTCCTGCAAAATCGTGCGCGCCTGCATCTGGCATGCCGCGCGGGTGACTCGGGCTGTGACATGCGGGTTGCCGTCCCGGTCGCCGCCGATCCAGGAGCCGAAGCGGATAAAACTTCCCAACGTGCAGGGTTCATCCGGAAACACCAGCCGCCAGGCTCGATTCAGGTTCCGGTACATGCGCGTGATGGCCGTGAATAAAGAGGCCTCGAAGTAGTGCAGGCCGTTGGCGATTTCGGAGTACACGGTGGTGGCGGCGGGGCGCACCTCGTCCGTCTTCCATAAGGTCTGAATTTTGGCCAGCAATTGCTCCGTCGCCTCTTCCCGATCCAGCAGGTTGTGGGTCATGTCGCCGCTTTCTGGCAGCAACAGGAAGATGCGCCGCAGGGCTTCCAGCATCACTCGGCGCTTGGCTTCCGTCGGGTGCGCGGTGAATACCGGCATGTAGCACATGCCGCCGAGCATCTGCCGAATGTCGTCGGCGCTGTAGCCGCGCTTCTTCAGGGTGCGCAAGGCATGGTCGAAGGACCCCGGCCACAGGCCTCCGTCTTTGCGCTCCCGCAGGAGTTTTTGCCGCCAGTCCAGCAGGGCGGCTTCCTCGGCGACGTTGACCAGGCTGAAATAGGTGGAATAGGCGCGAATGACCTGGCTGGCCAACTCGGCATCCAATTCGTCGATCAGCCGCGTCATCGCGGTATGCTGGAGGGGATGCTCCTGTTTTTGCAGGCGGATAAATCCGATGCGCAGGCGCTCTACAACGGGATAGACTTGAGCGGGGGCGTGTTCCTGAAGCACGCGACCGAGCAGGCGACCCAAAAGTTTGACGCGCTGCCGGAGCTTGCGATCAATGGCGTCGCCCGTCGGCGGCGTGGAATTAGCCGCACTGGGCATGAAAAAACCTGAAATTCTGCTGCAGACCCTATTATAATGATGCCCTCGGGGACGAATCTGGGTCTGGCGTGAGCGCATTGCTACCGGAATCGCTTGAGCACCATGCCGAGCGCTTGAAACAAGTCTCTTTGCGGGACCTGTTCGCCGCAGATCCGACACGGGACTTTCTGATCCGTGAGGCCGCCGGCATCCACATGGATGCGTCCCGGCAACTCCTCGATGCCCCCGCATTTGCCGAACTTATGAGCCTCGAGCCGATTGTGGCGCAGGCGCGCGTGCGCCTGTTCTCCGGCGGCATCGTCAACGAAACGGAGCAGCGCCCTGCCCTGCACCCATTTTTGCGGGTCTCCCGAGACGCCCCTCCGGAGCGGATGGACTCCGAACTGCTTGCGCAGATCAGCCAGCAGCGCCAGCGATTGAGCGCATTTGCCGCAGGCGCGGAGCAGCACTGGAAATACGTGGTGAATCTCGGCATTGGCGGTTCGGATTTGGGCGCCCGAATGCTGTGCGAGGCCCTGCCGCCGCGTCCTGGCGCGCCTGAAGTGCGTTTCGTCTCGTCGGTGGACCCGGACGAACTCGATGCGGTGCTGCACGGCTGTGTTGCGGCATCGACGCTGTTCATCGTGGCGTCCAAGACCTTCACCACCATGGAGACGCGGGCCAATTTTCAGGCCGCCCGAAACTGGCTGGAGGATGCCGGCGTGCCTTCGGGACAGTGCATGGATCATTTCGTGGCGATAACGGCGGCCCCGGGGCTGGCGGCGGAGGCCGGCTTTCTGCAGGATCAGGTATTCCCGCTTTGGGATTGGGTGGGAGGACGTTACTCGGTGTGGTCGAGCGTGGGATTGCCGGTGGTTCTGCATGCAGGCTGGGAGACCTTCTCCGAGTTTCTCGACGGCGCCCGGCACATGGACGAGCATTTCGTGCAGGCTGCTGCAGAGGAGAATGCGCCGTTGATGCTGGCGTTGCTCATGGTGTGGAACCATTCTTGTCTCGGCGCCGCTTCACGCGCCGTGCTGCCTTACAACTATCGACTGCGGACTTTGCCGCGCTACCTGCAGCAGTTGCAGATGGAAAGCTTGGGCAAGCGGGCCTGTGCGGACGGCAACTTGCGCGAGATTGCCGCGCCGGTGGTATGGGGCGGGCCGGCGAATGACGGCGCGCATGCTTTCTTCCAGTTGCTGCACCAGGGCGCGCAATCCGTTCCCATTGATGCCATCGTCGCACGCGCCGACATAAGCGATGAACGGCAACGCCTATTGCTTGCGCAGTGTCTGGCGCAACTGGACTTGCTGGCGGCGGGACGGAGTGCGGAAGAAGTGGACGTGGTCGAGACGGAGGCCATCCACCGTATGCATCCGGGCAATCGCGCCAGCACGTTGTTTGTCCTGGATGACTTGAAGCCCTCGCGCCTGGGTGCGCTGCTGGCCTTGTTTGAGCACGCCACCTTTGCGGCGGCGGCGCTTTGGCAGATCAATGCCTTCGATCAGTTCGGTGTGGAGTACGGCAAGCGGCTGACCGAGCAAGTGTCGGGGGCTCTGAGCGATGCTGAGGGTGACGTTCCCGGACACACCCTGGGCTCCTGGTTTGCCCGGTTTCGGGGCTGATCAAGCATCGACGTCGTGATCGCGATGCGTGTGTTCGATTCCTTCGCGCTGTGCTTTCGCGGCCGTTCCATATTCAGCGGTTGGGCGCAGTAGCAGACGCTCGGTGCCAATCGGCTCGCCGCTGTCTGCGCAGTAGCCGTAAGAGCCGTCATCAATGCGGCACAAGGCTTCTTCGATTTTCGGCAGCAATTTGGAAGCACGGCTGACTTCACGGACCTTGAGCCGAGTTTCTTCTTCCGTAGATGCGCGATCCAGCTCGTCGCATTCGCGGTGCTCTTCGGATAATTCGCCCCGGATGCGATCAATGCGGGTGATGGTCTCCTCCCGCAAATCTCTCAGGCGCTGTCTGAAAAATTCCAGTTGCGCCTCATTCATGTAATCCTTGCGAGGTGCGCGCAGTACTTGCTTTTCGGTCAACATGACATGGTCTCAACAGGGCGCGTATTGTACTGATGGGGCACCTTTCTTTCAGGGTCGTAGCAGCGCGGCCTCCACATCCTGGCGCACCTCCGTGCCGCGCAGGGTTTCAATCAGGCTCAAGGCGAAGTCCATCGCGGTGCCGGGCCCGCGCGAGGTGGTCACCAGGCCGTCCATTTCGACGGCGGTGTCCGTGAATGACACCTCCGGATAATCGCTTGCATCAATGCAGCCGGGATAGCAGGTCGCCTGGCGGCCATCCAGCAGGCCCGTGTTCGCCAATGCCTTGGGCGCCGCGCAAATCGCAGCCACCGGACGATCATGTTCAACCTGTTCGCGCAACATCTTCTGGATTCGGGGATCCGAGTCCAGATGATCGGCACCGGGCAGTCCGCCGGGCAGCACAATCATGTCGAAAGTCTCCCCTGCGACGGCATCCAGGGTCGTGTCCGGCTGCAGTCGGGTGCCGCGCGACGCCGTAACGATTCCTGCCTCCAGGCCCGCTGTCACCACCTCAATTTCCGCCCGCCGCAGCAGGTCGATCAAAGTGACGGCTTCCAATTCTTCGCAACCTTCGGCCAGGGGAATCAGAACGCGACTCATTTGGCGCTTACCTGTGTGGGAGTGGAGCGAATCTCGTCGTACATGAGCAATTCCAGCGCGGCCTCGATCTGATTGTCGCGAACCACCTCATCCGGGTTCGCCTCAGGTGCATCTTCGCCCCCTTCTGCGGTTTCGTTCGGCATAAACTCAATGGCAAAATCCGGCTCGATACCGGTCTCATGAATGGAATGGCCGCTCGGGGTGTAGTAGCGCGCAGTCGTCAACTTGATGGCCGCATTCTGATTGTTCAGCGGCATGACCGTCTGCACTGAGCCCTTGCCGAAAGTGCGGGTGCCCAGCAGTCGTGCGCGACCATGATCTCTCAGTGCGCCGGCCACGATTTCGGAAGCGGATGCAGAGCCGCCATTGATCAGCACCACAATCGGGATGCCGGCCGCATGATCTCCATTGGTTGCGCGTTCTTCGACATTGGATTTCTCGGCGCGTCCGCGTGTGGAGACGATCAACTGGTGGTGCGTCAGGAAGACGTCGGAAATTGAGACCGCCGTGGTCAACAACCCTCCGGGATTGTTGCGTAAATCCAGAATGAGGCCTTTCAGTTGTTCGTCACTTTCATCCTGCAACTCTTCGAGATGTTCTACAAAATCCGAAGTGGTGCGCGCCTGAAAACTGCTGATGCGCAAATAGGCGTAGCCTGGCTCCAGCATCGCACTGCGCACGCTGTCAATCTTGATGACGGCGCGGGTGATCGTGATTTCAAGCGGTTTCTCTTCCCCATCGCGCACCAGAGTCAGCGTAATGTCGGTGCCGGGCTTGCCGCGCATGATCTGCACGGCGTCGTGCAGGGTCATGTCATGGACCGACTCGCCGTCCAGTTCGATGACCAGATCGCCGCTTTGCACCCCGGCCCGCTTTGCCGGAGTATCGTCAATGGGCGAGACCACTTTGATGGCAGTCTCCCCTTTCTCCTTGCTGACCACAATGCCGAGGCCGCCAAATTCACCGGAAGTAGAGACTTCCCAGCTTTTCAGTTCTTCCTGGCCCAGGTAGGTGGTGTAAGGATCCAACTCGGAGGCCATGCCGCGCATGGCATTGCGCATCAG
>RKRZ01000188.1 GCA_007571105.1 Gammaproteobacteria bacterium | reverse complement strand
ATGCAGCGCCGCATGCGTCTGTCGCGGATTGTGCACATCGCAGCGGGAGTCCACGCCATACAAAAGCCACAGATCCGCAGGCTCCTCAAGCGCCGCATCCAGCGCCGGCCCCACGGTCGGCTGCCCGCCGGCCAGGCGGTGCGGCACGCACCCGCTCAACCAGGCTCCGGGCGCATTGGCTCCTTCCGGCAGCAGACCCAAAACGGCCCCGCTTCGCTGACACAACTCCTGCGCCTGGTGATACAGCAGGCTTGCATCCGGATGGTTGAGCGCCAGAGGGCCCAGCCAGAGGAGCGGGCGGCGCGCTTTTTTCAGGCGCTGGTGCAACGGCCGCCGTTTTCTTGGCGCCGGCGTCAAATACGACACCCACTCGCGCGGCGACATCACGATTTCCTGGTGCAGCGGAAAGTTCCAGTCAAACCGGCAGGGATTGAGCGCCCAGACCTCGGTGCCGGCGCGGGCGGCGGCGCGAAGCCGATGATTGATGATGGGTTGATCGTGTCGCAGAAAGGAGCCGACCAGCACCACCAGGTCGTGCTCGGGGAGTTCATCGAGCGTGCAGCCGAGCCCCGGCATCAATGGATACTGCTCGCCATAGCGAAAATCGCTCATCCGCACCCGATGCTCCACCGTGCGCCCGCCGCGCGCGCGCAGCAATTGCTGAAAACGAAAGCACTCTTCAAGCGTCGCCGACGGATGGATCAGCCCGGCCTTGGGTCCCGCAGTGTTGAGCCACTGCGCCAATTGATCCAGCGCTTCCTCCCAGCTGAGCGCAAACCAGCTGTTGCCATAGTTGATCATCGGTTCGGTCAGCCGCTTCGGGTGGCTCGCTGCCTGATAACTGAAGCGATCGCGATCCGACAGCCAGGTCTCATTGATGGAGTCTTCGTCCCGCGGCACGCTGCGGATCTGGCGCCCGTCGTGCACGTGGCGCGTCAAATGCGAGCCGGCGCCGTCGTGCTCGCCCAAACCCGGATGCGCCACCAGATCCCAAGCGCGCGCGCTCATGCGCGAGGGCCGGGCATTGAGCGCACCGACCGGACACAGATCAATCACGCAGCCGGACAACTCCGAATTGAGCGCCGCCTCGATGTAGGTGCCGATTTTCATGAACTCTCCCCGCCCGAACGCGCCCAGTTCCTGCTCGCCGGCAATTTCCTCCGTGAAGCGCACGCAACGGGTGCAGTGAATGCAGCGCGTCATGTCCGTCGACACCAACGGCCCGAGATCCGGGTCCGGCACCACCCGGCGCGCTTCCGCATAACGGGAAAGATCGTCCCCATACTCCAATGCCAAATCCTGCAATTCGCACTCGCCACCCTGATCGCAAATCGGACAGTCCAGCGGATGATTGATCAACAAAAACTCCATGGTGGCGCGCTGCGATGAGCGCGCCAACTCCGACTGCGTGTGCACTTCCATGCCGTCGGTCACCGGCGTCGCGCAGGCCGGCGCCGGGCCGCGCGCGCCGTCCACTTCAACCAGGCACATGCGGCAATTGGCGGCGACCGAAAGTTTGCGGTGATAGCAGAACCTCGGAATCGGCACGCCCGCGCGATCGGCCACCGCAATCAGCATCTCACCCGGCTGCGCCTCGACGGGCTGCCCATCCAGCGTGATGGTGATGGTCTCACTCATGCCGGCGTCACCAGACTGCGGCCATGTTCGATGTAATGCTCGAATTCCTCGCGAAAGTGGCGCAGGAAACTCTGCACCGGCCAGGCGGCGGCGGCACCCAACGCACAAATGGTGTGCCCGTCAATCCGCGCCGGCACCGTGTCGAGCACCTCCAGGTCGCGGGGCTCACCCTGCCCTTCGACGATGCGCGTCAGCACCCGATACAGCCAGCCCGTGCCTTCCCGACACGGCGTGCACTGGCCGCACGACTCGTGGAAGTAAAACCGGGAAATGCGCTGCAGGGCGCGCACCATGTCGGTGGTGTCGTCCATCACGATCACCGCGCCCGAACCCAGCAGGGAACCAGCCGCTTCAATGCTTTCGAAATCCATCGTCAGCCCCTCCATCGCCGACGCCGGCAGCACCGGCACCGAAGAACCGCCTGGAATCACCGCCTTGAGGCGGCGGTTGTTCCACACGCCGCCGCACAGCTCGAGCAGATCGGCGAACGGCGTGCCCAGCGGCAACTCATGGTTGCCCGGCCGCGCGACGTGTCCGGAGACGGAAAAGCATTTGGTGCCCGGACTTTTCTCCGTGCCGACTTGGGTAAATTGCTCGACTCCGTCGCGCACAATCGCCGGCACCAGCGCCAGACTCTCGACATTGTTGACGCTGGTCGGCTTGCCCCACAGACCGTAACTTGCCGGAAATGGCGGCTTGAAGCGCGGCAGTCCTTTCTTGCCTTCCAGGGACTCCAGCAGCGCGGTCTCTTCGCCGCAAATATAGGCGCCCGCCCCCAGCGTGTCGCGCAACTCGACGGTGATGCCGCTGTCGCGAATGTTCTCTCCCAACAACCCCTGCGCGTAGGCCTCTTCCATCGCCGTCAACAAACGCTCATGCGGCTCCTCGCAGAACTCCTCGCGCAAGTAAATGTAGCCGTGCGTCGCGCCGATCGCATAACAGCCGATGGCCATCCCCTCGATCAGGGCATGCGGGTTGAAGCGCAGAATGTCCCGGTCCTTGCAGGTGCCCGGTTCCGACTCGTCCGCATTGCAGACCAGATAACTCTCCTCGACATCCGGCATGAAACTCCATTTCAGCCCGGTCGGGAATCCGGCGCCGCCGCGCCCGCGCAATCCCGAGGCCTTGACCTGCTCGACCACCTCTCGCCGCGGCGGACGAGTCTCCAAAATCTTGCGCCAGGCGTAATAGCCGCCATGCGCCTCATAAGTCTCAAGCGCCCACGGTGACGCAGCCTCCATCGTCGCGAAGCAGTAACTGTTGTGGTGCTCAATCATCGGCCAGGCGCTCCAGAATCTTATCGACCCGTTCCGGCGTCAGGTTCTCATGGTAGACATGATCGATCTGCATCATCGGCGCGCCGCAGCAGGCAGCCAGACACTCCTCTTCCTGTTTCAGAAAAAAGCGCCCGTCCTCGGTCGACTCGCCGGGCGCCACGCCCAAGCGTTCACTCAAGTGGTTCAGAATTTCTTCGCCGCCGCGCAGCCAGCAGGAGATGTTGGTGCACACCGAGATGGTTCGCTGCCCCACCTCCTGGTGATTGAACCCGGTATAGAAGGAGCCGACTTCGTAGACCTGGATCGCCGGCAATTCCAGATACTGCGCCACCGCGTCCATTCGCTCCGGGGTCAGATGTCCGTACTCTTTCTGCGTCTCCCGCAGCGCTCCGAGCACAGCCGAGCGGCGATGCTCGGCAGGAAAGCGGCGCACCCACGCATCGATTCGCGTACACAACTCCGTGCTCAGACTCACGCTCATCGGTCCACCTCGCCAAACACCAGATCCAGCGTGCCGAGCAAGGCCACCACATCCGCCAGCATATGCCCGCGCGCCAATTCATCAAGCGCGGCCAGATGGGCAAAGCCCGGCGCCCGAATCTTGAGTCGGTACGGCTTGTTGGCGCCGTCCGATACCAGATAGATGCCAAACTCGCCTTTCGGGTGCTCCACCGCCGCGTACGTCTCCCCCGGCGGAATGCAGAAGCCTTCGGAGAACAGTTTGAAGTGGTGGATCAGCGCTTCCATGTCGTATTCCAGGCGCGGGCGAGGCGGCGGGGTGATCTTGTGATTGTCCGAGATAACCGGTCCGGGATTTTCCCGCAACCAATCGATGCACTGCTTGATGATCCGGTTGGACTGGCGCATCTCTTCGACGCGCACCAGATAGCGATCGTAGCAATCGCCGCGGGTGCCGACCGGCACGTCAAAATCAAGCGCTTCGTACACCGCATAAGGCTGGCGCTTGCGCAAATCCCAGGACACCCCCGAACCGCGCAGCATGGGTCCGGTGAACCCCCACTGCAGCGCCTGTTCCGGACTGACCACGCCAATGTCCACGGTGCGCTGCTTCCAGATCCGGTTGTCCGTCAGCAGACCCTCGTACTCATCGACGCAGCGCGGGAAGCGTTCGGAAAACGTCTCGAGGAAATCCAGCAGGCTGCCGCCGCGGTCGCGATTGCGCCATTTAAGTGTGTGGCGAACTTTGCGCGACAGGGCAGAGAAGCGCGGTGCTTCGTAGCGCGGCATTTTCTGCGGCAGGTCCCGATGCACCCCGCCCGGGCGGTAATACGTCGCATGCATGCGGGCGCCCGAGACGGCTTCATAACAGTCCATTAAGTCCTCGCGCTCGCGGAAGGTGTACAAAAACACGCTGCTCGCGCCAATGTCCAGCGCGTGCGCGCCCAGCCACAACAAATGGTTCAGAATTCGGGTGATTTCATCGAACAGGACCCGGATGTATTGCGCGCGAATCGGCGGCGCAATCTCCAGCAACTGCTCCATCGCGCGAACATAGGCGTGCTCGTTGCACATCATCGACACGTAGTCGAGCCGGTCCATGTAACCGATGCTCTGGTTGTACGGCTTGCTCTCGGCAAGCTTCTCGGTGCCGCGGTGCAGCAGGCCGATGTGCGGATCAATCTGGCGCACCACTTCGCCGTCGAGCTCCATCACCAGGCGCAGCACGCCGTGCGAGGCCGGATGCTGCGGCCCGAAGTTCATTGTGTAGTTGTGAATTTCCGTCATCAGGCCGTCTCCCGCAACACCCGGGGAACGCCCACGCGCGCCTCGATCGAGACCGGTTCGTACACCACCCGGCGCAATTCGGGATCGTAACGCACCTCCATGTGTCCGCTGAGCGGGAAGTCGCGGCGCAGCGGATGGCCGATGAAGCCGTAATCGGTCAGGATGCGGCGCAGGTCCGGGTGGCCTTCAAACACGATGCCGAACAGATCAAAGGCCTCGCGCTCGTACCAGTCGGCGCAACGCCAGAGTTCCCGAACCGACGGCACGGAGGGCCATTCCCCGTCCTCGCAATAGGCGCGCACGCGCAGACGCTGATTGCGGCTCAACGACAGCAGGTGATAGACCACGGCAAAACGGCGCTCGCCGGAGATCGGCGGATGCGGCGCATCGAAAGAATAGCGTGCGGAGGTCGCCGGATGCACGGCGCGGGAGAATCCGGTCGCACTCGCCTGTTCGGTCTTCCACTCGCTCTGGCCGAATTCGGCATAGTCCATGCCGGCGAGGTCCATCAATTGCTCAAAGCGCGCCTCGGGATCATCGCGCAAGAGGCTCATGACTTCCAGCAAATCCGCCGCCGCCACTTCCAGGGCCGGCCCGTCCGCGTGCTCCTGCCACTGGGCCCGCTCACCCAAACGCTCGGCCAGCGCATGGTTTGGAGCTGTCTCGGCCGAATCCATTCAGCGGCCTCTAGATCAGCGGGCCTTCTTGCGTGCGCGGCGGATTTTGTGCTGCAGTTGCAGAATGCCGTAAAGCAGGGCCTCCGCGGTCGGCGGGCAGCCCGGGACATAAATGTCTACCGGCACAATCCGGTCGCAACCGCGTACGACGGAGTACGAATAGTGATAGTAGCCCCCACCGTTCGCGCACGAGCCCATCGAGATCACCCATTTGGGCTCCGGCATCTGGTCGTACACCCGCCGCAACGCCGGCGCCATCTTATTGACCAGCGTGCCGGCCACGATCATGACATCCGACTGCCGCGGACTCGGGCGAAACAGCATGCCGAAACGGTCCAGGTCATAGCGCGCCGCCCCCGCATGCATCATTTCGACTGCGCAGCAGGCCAGCCCAAAAGTCATCGGCCACAACGAACCGGAGCGGGCCCAGCGCACCAGCGAATCCGCGCTGGTGACCATAAATCCTTCCTGCTTGAGCGTGCCGGCCGATTGCGGCCAGACCGGCTCCTGTTCGGGCAGACTCAATCCCATTCCAGCGCTCCCCGGCGCAGCTCATAAATAAAGCCGGCCGCCAGCAGCAGCAGAAACACCGCCATGCTGATCAGGCCATAAGTGCCCACGTCCTGCAGCGCCACCGCCCACGGAAACAGAAACGCCACCTCCAAATCAAACAGCACAAACAGGATCACCACCAGGTAGTAGCGCACATCAAAGCTCATGCGGGCATCGCCGAGGGCGTCGAATCCGCACTCGTACGGCAGCACCTTCTCCGGATTCGGCTCGCGCGGCGCAAGCAGCCAGCTGACCATCAGCGTCGCCACCCCGATGCCACCGCCCAGCCCCAGGAACAACAACACCGCCAGATACTCGTCAAGCATCAGGCCTCCGGCCTCTTCGGGCGGTGGATTTCAAACTTTTCAGAAGACGTTCCTGCGAGTCTCATCAGCAACCAATTCAGGCGGCATCAATGCCTTGCGATTATAAACCTTGGGGGCCTGAGACTGGTAGGCGCGATTGGATTCGAACCAACGACCTCTACCATGTCAAGGTAGCGCTCTAACCAACTGAGCTACGCGCCTGTCTCTCGCCCAGGATCGCGGTTATGCGCCGCTTTCCACCATCTCCAGCAGGTTGGCCAAATCGTCGGCGTGTTCCTCTTCCATTTTCAGAATGTCCTCGATCATCCGCCGGGTGGTCGGATCGTTGTCTTTCAGCCAACGAATGATCTCCGAATAGGTCTCAATCGCGATTCGCTCCGCGACCAGGTCCTCGCGAATCATCTCGTCCAGAGTCTCGCCCTCCGCATATTCCGCATGCGCCCGCGTCGCCAGGCCTTCCGGGTTGAAATTCGGTGCGCCGCCCAATTGCGTGATCCGCTGCGCCGCCCAGTCCGCATGCATCTGCTCCTCGTTGGCGTGCTCGAGAAACTCCGCCGCCACGGTCGGCGAATTCACCCCGCTCGCCATGTAGTAGTGGTTGCGATAGCGCAGCACGCAGACGATCTCGGTCGCCAGCACCTCATTCAACACATCAATGACCTGATTGACGTCGGCCCCATAGGCGCCGGTGACCGCGCCGTCCTCCATTTTCCGGCGCGCGCGCTCGCGAATGGCTTCCAGATCCATCGTGAAGGTTTCTGCCATGATTTCGCTCCTGCAGACGAAGTTTCCAAAAAGAACTGCGAGTCCTTCCCTGTCCGTTCCATTCTACAACCTGTCCCCGACCCAGGCGGTATACTGTCGCGCCCAAATGCGCTGTCTCTCATTCTTGCCGCATCGACTTGGTCTCGCCCTGCTGCTCGTCTGCGCCCCTGCCCTGCTCGCCATGGATCTCTCACTGGACGGCACGCTGACTCAAGGCGGTTTGCTGCGCGGGCAGGTCGCGCCCGGGGCACAGGTCACGCTCGATGGCGAGCCTGTCGCCACCACCCCGGACGGGTTCTTTACCTTCGGTTTCGGACGCGATCATCCCGAGACTTCCGTCCTGACCGTCTCCAGCCCGGATGGCACCACGGCGCAACATTCCTTGCGCATCGCGCCGCGCGAGTATCAGGTGCAACACATTAAAGGGTTGCCGTCGCGTCTGGTTTCTCCCAAGGAAGAGGACCTGACGCGCATTCGCGAGGACCAGGCGCAAGTAGCCGAGGCCCGCGCCGAATCCAGCGCACTGCTCGGGTTCACCGAGCGTTTCCAATGGCCCGTCGAAGGCGTCATCACCGGAGTGTACGGCAGTGCGCGCGTCCTCAATGGCGAACCGCGCAATCCGCACTACGGCATCGACATCGCAGCCGAGGAAGGCACCCCAGTCTATGCGCCGGCTTCCGGGCGCATCACACTGGCGCACCCGGACATGTTCTACACCGGCGGCACCGTGATTCTGGATCACGGCTATGGCGTCTCCTCCACGTTCCTCCATCTGCAGGCCATCGAAGCCGAACTCGGACAAGAGCTCCGTCGGGGCGAACGCTTCGCGACTGTCGGCTCAACCGGGCGCTCAACGGGACCGCACCTGGATTGGCGCATGAACTGGTTTGACACCCGCGTCGACCCCGCGCTCTTGGTCGGCCCGATGCCCGAATCGGCAGACACCGCCACAGCGCCATGAGCACGCGCCGCCTGTTTTGGGGAGGGATCTTGTGCGCTGTGCTGCCGGCAACCGCGGTTGCCGACAGCCCGATCGACCGCGTGGTCGTCTACAAATCTGAACAGCAACTGTCACTGATGGCCGGGCAGCGCAAAGTCCGCAGTTATCCGATCTATCTCGGCGGCAATCCGGTCGGGCACAAACGTCATCAAGGAGACTTGCGCACTCCGGAAGGGCGCTACCTGCTGTATCAGCGCAACACGAAAAGCCGGTTTTACCGCTCGATCAAGTTGTCCTACCCGAATGCCGCCGACCGTGTCCACGCCCGCACGCTCGGCAAATCTCCCGGCGGCGACATCATGATTCACGGCATGCCGGGTCTGGAAAAGCGCAGCCTGCTGATGTTCAGCGGCCGCAATTGGACGGACGGCTGCATTGCGCTTAGCAACATGCACATGAAAGAGGTCTGGGATCTGGTGGACCTCAACACGCCCATCGAAATCTACCCGTAGGCCCACCGGAAAAGTGCGCCCGCACCGCAAAGACTCCAGGCTATTGTAATTGCAGTCATTTCTGTGCAAAACTTCCGCCTAACCCCATCAAAATTATTTAATATCAATAAGATATAAGCACTCTGAAAAAAGGGCTTTCAGCAATATTATTGAAATTTCCGATACTTGCAGAGGCGGGTTTTCGGATGTCGTATAGTGCTTGGCCCTTTCCACGATTTTCGCGCCTGTTCCACCAGACGGGGAAAAGAAAACGAGCACTCTCGGGATTCGGTTCGTGACTTCTGTTGCCTGGCAAGCTTGTCTTCGTCGAATGGAAACGGAATTCCCCGAATCTGAAATCAATACTTTTTTGCGCCCGCTGTTCGCAGAGGAGGATTCCAACATCCTTCGTCTGCTGGCGCCCAATCTGGTGGTCCTCCAGCAGGTCCGCAACCGCTTTCTTGGCCGAATCGAACACTTCTTCATCCACTCCGAAGACCATGCTCACAGCGAAGTCAGAGAAGTCAAGCTGCTGGTCGGCTCTCCCGAGACCGCCGAAAATCCCCCCCCCAGCCTCTGCAAAATCCCTCTTCTGAAGACCCCCTGCTGCCGCGATTCACGTTCGAGAAATTTGTTGTCGGACGCTCCAACGAAATCGCGCACACCGTGGCGAACGAGATCGCCCGCGAACCCGGCCAGAGCAATTTCAATCCCTTCCTGATCTACGGCGGCGTCGGGCTGGGCAAAACACACCTGATGCAGGCCATCGGCAACCACGTGCAGGAAACCCAGCCGGAGCTTCACGTGGTCTACCTGCATTGCGAACAGTTCGTGCAGGGGCTGGTCAACGCGCTGCAATACAAGCGCGTGGAACAATTCAAGGCTTTTCATCGAAGCGTCGACCTGCTGTTGATCGACGACATTCAATTCCTGGCCGGCAAGGAGCGTTCGCAAGATGAATTTTTCCATACATTCAATGCCTTAGTCGGCAAACAACGGCAGATCGTCGCAACCTGCGATCGCTATCCGAAAGAAATCGACGGGCTTGAGACGCGCCTGTCTTCACGCCTGGGCGGCGGCTTCTCTGCCGCCATTGATCCGCCCAGCACCGAACACCGCGCCGCCATCCTTCTCAATAAAGCGGCGCAACGCGGAGTCACCCTGCCGCATGACGTTGCTTACTTCATCGGCGAGAACATGATCGGCAGCATTCGGGAGTTGGAGAGCGCGCTGTCGCGCGTGCTGCTGCAGGCCGGGATCGAGAAGGCCGAAATTGATGTCGCTTTTGCGCGCCACGCGCTGCGCGACCTCATGCCGGTGCGCGAGCGGCTCATCAATGTCTCGCGCATTCGCGCCACCGTCACGGAATACTTCGGAATCCCGGAAGAAGCCATCCGTTCTCGGCGCCGGCCTAAAGAGATCGTGGTTCCGCGCCAGCTGGCGATGAAGCTGACGCACGAGTTGACCTCCATGAGCCTGGCTTCCATCGGAGAAGCCTTCGGCGGGCGTGACCACACCACCGTCCTGCACGCCTGCCATAAAATCGACGCCATCCTCAACGGCGAGGACGACAGTATCGGCGGAGAAAGCCAAAGCATTCGTGATGCCTATAAGAACATCAAGCGAAAACTGCTAAACTGAGTCGGGCAAAATCATGTGGATAACTTATTCACAACTGACGCTTCTCTGTTGATCCCCTCTCCGCTTCCGGATTCATGCCCACCCCACATTCCCTTATCCACCGCAGAGCGACCAGGAAACGCTTTGATATCCATAGTGTTTTTTGGCTTTTCCCCGAATCCGCCGCGGCTTAATAACAACAAGAATTAGGACCCATGAAATTTACTATTGAACAATCTCAACTCGTGGCGCCGCTGAGCAAGCTCGCCGGCATTGTTCCCGGACCCCAAACGGTCAGCGCCACGACTGATTTTCTTATTGAGCCGACCTCCGACAGCGTGACGTTCACGGCGACCGACAACAATTTGCGCTTGAGTTTTATGGTCGAAGTCAAGGGGGAGGACCTGATCCCCTGCACCCTGCCTGCCAGAAAATTGCTGGCCGTTTGTTCCCGGTTTCCCAGTGATGCGGAGATTGTGTTCGAGCACGATGCCGAGCAGAACCTCATGCGCTTCAACCACAAGAGCAGCAACTACACGATGGTGACGCGGGACCCGGAAGCATTCCCCAGCATGGAATCCAAAGAGGAAGAGCAACGCATTGAAATTCCTGCAGAAATTCTGATGGGTCTGCTTGCGCCGGTGAAATATGCCACCGCGGCGAACGACATGCGTTATTACTTGATGGGAGTTCTGTTGGATGTGGCTCCGGACAAGATCGCTGCCGCCGCGACGGACGGACACCGCATGGCGGTGATGGAATACCCGCTGGAGACGGGAATCCGGGAGCCGACACAGTTGATTCTGCCCAACAAGAGCGTGGAGGAATTAATCAAATGCCTGCAGGGCGATTCTGAAGGCGACGTTGTGCTTCGGCTGGCCGGCAACCATCTGCGCGCGGAGATTGGCGGCGGCAACCAGGTTTTGCAGACAATTTTGGTGGAAGGCAAGTATCCGGATTATCGCGCCGTGGTTCCGACCGATCGGGAAATCAGCGCCACGGTGAATCGGCGCAGCTTTTTGTCGGCGACCGAGCGCCTGGAGTCGGTTTCGGATGAGGCGCTCAAGGGCATTAAGCTGAGCCTTGGCGAACGGCTCGAAATCAGTTGCCAGAACAATGTGGGGGATGGAGGCGTCGAGGAATTCGAAGTGGAATATTCCGGCGACCCGGTAGAAATTTCTATGAGTATCAAATACTTATCGGATGCGCTCCAGAATATGCAGGCCGACGACGTGGTGCTCTGGCTGAAGAATGAGACCAGCAGCATTTTGTTGACGTCCGGAGAGAAAACAGACGGCACGCACATCATCATGCCGATGCGAACCTGATTTCCGGTGCACTTGTCCCGCCTGGAAGTCCAGGGGTTGCGTTGTCTGCGTGAAGTTCCGGAACTTGAGTTTCACGCTACATTAAATCTGATTACGGGGGCCAACGCGGCGGGCAAGACCACGCTGCTGGAAGCCATCGACCTGCTTGCACGGGGGCGCAGTTTCCGAACGGACAAGGCCCGCGAGTTGATTACGCAGGGCGAAACACATTATCTGATCCGCGGGCAAGTGCAGCCGGAAGGCGCAAAAGAAGAGGCACCGCCCTTCTGGCTGAGCCAGCAACGGACTGCCGATTCCTTGGAATTGCGCTGTGGTCAGGAGACATTGAAGGGACTGGCGGACTTGGCGCCGCGACTGGCAGTTCAGAGCATTCACCCGGACAGCCAGGCTTTGGTGCATGGCGCGCCGGCGCGGCGCCGATCATGGCTGGATTGGGGCGTGTTCCACGTGGAACCGGAATATCGGAGCACCTGGGCAAGTTATCAACGCGCATTAAAGCAGCGCAACGCCGCACTTAAAGCGCAGCAAAACCCGCAAGCCTGGAACGCCCCCCTGGCCGAGGCCGGCACGCTCATGGATGAGCAGCGCGACCGCTATTTGGCGGAAGCGCGTGATTCAATTGAGGGGTTTGCGCAGATTTTGCTTCCGGGCCAGCAACTGGAATTTGCGTATCGTCCGGGATTTGACCGAGAAACGGGATTGTTTGAGGCCTTGAACAAGAGCCAGTCGGGGATCGCGACGGATGTGGGACCGCATCGAGCTGATGTGGAATTGATGCTCGACGGGATGCCGGCAGCGCGCTGCGCATCCCGGGGACAGACCAAATTGCTTGCCGGCTGCCTGTTGCTCGGACAGATTGCGCTGTTTCAGGAGATTCGAGGAGAGCGGTGCATTCTGCTGGTGGATGACTTGGCGGCGGAGCTGGATGCCAGTCATATGGAACGGATGATGGAGGCATTGGCGGCCTGCGAAGCGCAGCTGTTTGCCAGCTGTGTGGGCGGGCCTTCCGGGGCCTTTCCGATGGCTTCAGAAGGCCGAATGTTCCACGTGGAACAGGGGATCATTTCATTGACTTAAAGGCGGGGCCGAAGTAAAATAATTCAATGCGTATCGGGGCTTTGGATCATGGCATACGGGGCTGAAGATATCAAGCTTTTGAAGGGCTTGGAGGCAGTACGAAAACGTCCCGGAATGTACATCGGCGATACCGATGATGGCACCGGGCTGCACCACATGGTGTTCGAGGTTGTCGACAACTCTGTCGATGAGGCGCTGGCCGGCCACTGTACGGAAATCCAGGTGACCATCAACGAGGATGGTTCCGTGTCTGTGTCGGACAACGGGCGTGGCATCCCGACTGAAATGCACGAGGAAGGTCGCTCGGCGGCGGAGGTCGTCATGACCGAATTGCATGCAGGTGGCAAATTTGACAATAATGCCTACAAGGTTTCCGGCGGGCTTCATGGGGTGGGCCTGTCGGTTGTGAACGCCCTGTCGGAGCGACTCAGCCTGATAATTGATCGCGGCGGCAAGAGTTGGCGGCAGGAATATGCGCTGGGCTTGCCCCAAAACGCGCTGACGGCGGAAGAAGATACGGACCGTACCGGCACCAACATTCGGTTCTGGCCCTCTTCGGAGATCTTCGGCGACACCAATTTCCAGTATGGGGTGCTGGCCTCACGCTTGCGCGAGCTGTCGTTTCTCAATTCCGGGGTCAAGATCGTGCTGGCCGACCACCGTAGCGGTAAAACCGAGGCTTTTCACCACGAAGGCGGAATCGCTGCATTCGTTCAACACATTAATGCCGGCAAGGAACCCCTGCACCCGAGCGTGATCTGGATCACTGGAGAAGAAGACGGCATTGTCATCCAGGCGGCGCTGCAGTGGAATCACACCTACTACGAAAACATCTCCTGCTATACCAACAATATTCCCCAACGCGATGGCGGCACCCACCTGTCCGGATTTCGCGCTGCACTCACGCGAACCGTCAACTCCTATGTTGAACAGGAGGGGCTGGGGAAGAAATTGTCGGTGGCGCTGACCGGAGAGGATGCGCGCGAGGGACTGACGGCGGTGTTGTCCATTAAGGTTCCGGATCCGAAGTTTTCCTCCCAGACCAAAGACAAGCTGGTGTCGTCGGAAGTCAAGGGCGTCGTCGAGCGTGTGCTGGGCGATCAGTTGCGCGATTTTTTCCTCGAACACCCTGCAGAAGCCCGTGATATTGTTGAGAAAATTGCCCGATCGGCGCAGGCGCGCGAAGAAGCGCGCAAGGTTCGGGAAACGGCACGCCGCAAGACGGTCTTTGATAGCGGAGGCTTGCCGGGGAAACTTGCGGACTGTCAGGAAAGCCTGCCGGAGCGCGCCGAACTTTTCCTGGTGGAGGGCGATTCTGCAGGTGGCTCGGCCAAACAGGGGCGGGACCGGGCGACCCAGGCGATTCTGCCGCTGAAGGGCAAGATTTTGAACGTTGAGCGCGCGCCGACGGACCGGGTTTTGAGTTCGGATGAGATCGCAGCCTTGATTACAGCGCTGGGAGCCGGCTTTCGCGAAGAGTTTGACATTGCGCAGCTGCGCTATCACCGCATCATCATCATGACGGATGCCGACGTGGATGGGGCACATATTCGTACCTTGTTACTGACATTTCTGTTCCGGGAAATGCGAGAATTGATCGAGCGAGGCTACGTTTACATTGCGCAACCGCCTCTTTATAAGGTCAAAAAGGGGAAAAAAGAGAAATATTTGCTGGATGAAGAGGAAATGACGGCCTTTTTACAGGAAGAAGCCACCGAAGATGCGCATTTGCATGTCGATTCGAACGGAACAGCCCTTCCTAGAGACGATTTTGTGTCAATTGTGGAAAAGTGCAGAAAGGCGCGAACCAGCGAAAGATTGCTTGCGCAACGCCATGATCCGGAGTTTTTGGGCCATCTTTTGCGAATTCCTGGGCCAAAAGCAGGCGATCTCGATGAAAAAAGCCTGTTGACATGGGGAGAAGAGGTGATTGCCCGAGCACGGGACCAGGCTCCGGAGAGCCGGGAATACCGGGCGTATGTTGAGCGGGATCGGATCTCGGGGCTATGTCTGAAACTGGAACGTGTGGTTGACGGGCTGGTGAATTCGGACGTCTACTATCAGGATTTCTTCGCTTCCCGGGAGTATCTGGCAATTCGGGACTACGCGCTCTCGCAGCAGGAGTTTCTGCAGCCGGGTGCCCGGGTGGAACGCAAGAATCGCCAAAAGGCCTCCGAGGATTTTGCACTGTTGTATGACTGGCTGTTGGAAGAAGCACGCCGCGGCCAGACCATCCAGCGCTACAAAGGTTTGGGAGAAATGAATCCGGAGCAATTGTGGGAGACAACCATGCGCCCGGAGACCCGGCGCTTGTTGCGGGTGCGCATAGAAGATGAGCCGTCAGCGGATGATCTGTTCTCTACGCTGATGGGCGAAGATACGGAAACGCGCCGCAATTTCATTGAGGCAAACGCCCTTTCGGTCAGCAACCTGGATATCTGAGTGCCCGCGTCCAACCCTCTGCTGGATGCGCTGCCGCTCCCCGCATTCGACCGGATTCTGCCGGAGCATGCGGTCCCCGCGATCACGAAGATCATTGAAGAGAATCAGGCATTGCTTGAGACGCTGTGCTCGGCATTAGCAACGGAAGCGGAGTTGCTGGTTCCGCTTGAGCAGGCGGAGGCTCGTCTGCATGAAGCATTCTCTCCGGTGCGCCACCTGCGTGCGGTACTCAATACGCCGCAATGGCGCGAGGCCTATAACGCATGTTTGGAGAAAATAACGGAATATGAGACATATTTAGCGCAAAATAAAGGAATCTATGCAAAATTCGTTGAACTTGATCAAAGCGATTTGGGTGCCTCGCTTTCGACTGAGCGCCAAGCGGAGCTCCGCCATGCACTGCAAGCGTTCCGCTTGGGCGGCGTGGCGCTTGCGGAGAAAGAAAAAGCGGAATTTGCGCAGATCCAGCAGACGCTGGCAGCCACCTGTGCGAAATTCACCGACAATGTCACGGATTCCACGCAAGCCTGGTCATTGTCGATTACAGACGAATCACGCCTGGAGGGCTTACCCGAACGAGTTCGCGCCCTGTTGCAAGACGATGCGCGAGCGCACGGAGAGTCGGGTTGGCGAATCAATCTGACGCCACCCTGTGTGCAAGCGGTTCTCTCTCATGCCCAGGACCGGGAATTGCGGCGCGAGGTCTACACCGCGCACGCCACGCGCGCATCGGATCAAGGGCCACACGATCCGACACACGACAATACGGAGACGATTGAACAGATTCTCGAATTGCGCCACAAAGCGGCGCGCCTGCTGGGATACGACAATATCACGGAACACCAGCTGGAGACCCGGATGGCGAAAAATCCCCAAGAAGTGCTGGATTTTTTAGGCGATCTGAGAGATCGAGCGAAGCAGACCGCGAAAAATGAATTAGAGTCGTTGAGAAAATTTGCTCAAAATGAATATGGATTAGAGCCCATTCAGCGTTGGGATCTTGCCTGGGTCAGTGAGCGCCTTCGGGAGCGTGAACTCAATTTATCGGATGAAGAAGTTGCGCCCTACTTTGCCGCAGACCCCACCATTCAAGGAATGTTGGATCTGGTGTCCGAATTGTTCGGGCTTCAGATTGTGCGCCGCGAGGATGCTGCGGTCTGGCATTCGGATGTCCGGTTTTACGAAATCAGGGATTCAGGGGGTGATTTGCGCGGCCAGTTTTATCTTGATCCCTATGCTCGTTCCGATAAGCATGGGGGCGCGTGGATGGATGTCTGCATGCAGCGCCGCCAGCGCGATGCCGAAATCCAACCCGGGGTTGCCTATCTCACCTGCAATGGCATGCCGCCGGCAGGGGAAGTGCCGTCCTTGTTCACGCATGCCGACGTGGTGACGCTGTTTCATGAATTCGGGCACGGTCTGCATCACATGCTGACGCGGGTGAATTGTGCCAGCGTCTCCGGCATTGAAGGCGTGGAGTGGGATGCGGTGGAGTGGCCGAGCCAATGGATGGAGAATTGGTGCTGGGAGCCGCAGGTGCTGCAGCGTTTTGCGCGGCACTACCAAACGGGGGAAGTAATTCCGCATGCGCTGACGGAGCGGCTTCGGGAGAGCCGGCGCTTTCTGGCCGGTCTGGCACTCATGCGGCAGTTGGAGTTTGCCCTGTTTGATTTTCTCCTGCACTTGGAATATCAGCCCGGGCAGGGTGCGCGGGTAGAGGAATTGTTGTCTGATATCCGCGCCGAAATCGATTTGCTTGACACGCCTTCGTTTGTGCGGACGGCGCAAGCCTTCGAGCACATTTTCTCAGGCGGCTACACGGCGGGCTATTACAGCTACAAGTGGGCCGAAGTCTTGTCGGGCGATTCTTTTGAGGCTTTTGAGGAAGAGGGGCTGTTCAACCCCGAGGTGGCGCAGCGTTTTGAGAAATGCCTGTTGTCTGCCGGCGGGGTACGCCCGGCAGCCGAGATGTTCGCGGCGTTTCGCGGCCGGGAACCGCAGTCGGATGCGCTATTGCGGCAAATGGGTCTGGCCGCATGAAGATCGCGACCTGGAATGTGAATTCCCTGCGCAAGCGGGCGTCCCATGTGCGCTACTGGCTGGACGAGAATCCGGTGGATGTTCTGTGTCTGCAGGAGACCAAATGCCAGAACCAGGATTTTCCGCTGGAAGATTTGCAGGGGCTTGAATACTACGCGACGTTTTGCGGGCAGAAGGCCTATAACGGCGTTGCCTTGCTGACGCGCAAGCCGGTTGAGGACGTGCAGACATCGATTCCGGGACTGGAGGACGAGGAGCGCCGGATTTTGGGCGCCACCATTGACGGCGTACGCGTACTCAATCTGTATGTGGTCAATGGCAAGGAGGTTGGAGATCCCAAGTACCGGCATAAACTCAAATGGCTATCAAAGCTGCAGCAACACCTGGAGGACGACGCGGGCCGTCATGAACGCTACGTGATTGTGGGCGATTTCAATATCGCGCCGGAAGACAGAGATTTGTCGGAGGATTGGGATTCAGAATTACTGCGTTCCGAGCCTGAGCGAGAAGGGTTGCGCGCTATTTGCCAGCTCGGCTTTGAGGATTGTTTCCGCCGGTTTGAGCAGCCGGCGGAATCATACAGTTGGTGGGACTACCGCAACAGCGCGTTCCGCCGCAACTTCGGTGTGCGCATTGATTTGATTCTGGCGAACGCTCAGGCAGCGGAAGCGTGTAACTCATGCCGGATCGATTCGAAGCCGCGCACCTGGGAGGCGCCGTCTGATCACGCGCCCGTGGTTGCCACTTTTGATTTTGCGTGAGCCTTATTCGAGGACGTTGCAGCCGTCGCGATCACAGCGGAACATGATTTCGCGCACGCCCGTAAGACACTCCACCTCGTAGATATCCTCGTTGTTGTCGGATTTAAGCAAAGCCATTTTGCTTTGCTTCAGGCAACCGGCTCCGGCTAAGGATTGCTGGGCCTGAGTCTGAAATTGTCCGCGCTGGTACTCTTTTTCTATCGTCAAGCTCTCGAATTTCTCGCTGGTGGCGGCCGGCTTATCCGCACGCGGCAATTCCGGCTCATCAAAGCCTTCCAGTTCGATGCGGCCCGAAGCCAGTGCGCGCTGGTGCGCCCGAAGGAATTCATTAATCTTGTGGACCTGTTCCACCGTGGTGTTTTCGCAAGCTTCAACATCGGCGCAAAAGGATTCAACTTTGATTTTGGCAACGCCGCCGGCTAAGGGGAGGCGAGTAACGCGGTATTGGAATTCTTGCCGGTGTTTGTCCGGCACATCGTTGTAGGCCGTCAAGGTGGAATCGTTCTTGAGGTCCACACTGAAACGGGCATTTTCTTCAAGCCAAATTCGCGCCTGACTCCAAAGATAGTCGCACTCCTTGCCCAGGTTGCAGGTGACGAAATCACGTGCGCTTGCGGCAATCAGATTATCTCCCTCATCGTCGCCAATTCCGAAGTCGACCGCAGACAGATCAATGTCCTCCAACCCGACATCGCACCCGGCGCTCAGGCTTGCGCAAAGGAACAAGGGCAGGAGACGGAGACGCATGGAAGAGGAGATTGCGGCTGTGCGGCGCATTATAGCCAAGGGGGCGTTCCGCCAAGAGCAATCGGCGGCTTCAACTGTGGCGCTGCAGCGCCCAATCCACATGCTCGCGCACCATCTCGCTCGGATGCGTGGCGCGTGCGCGCAGGGCAGCAATCACAGATTCGGTGCGCGGCGCATTTCCCAGCGCTACAGCGACATTGCGCAACCATTGCAAGTGGCCGATGCGGCGCATGGCGGAGCCTTCCGTGTGGCGCAGAAAAGTCTCTTCGCTCCAGCTCATGGCTTGGGTCAATGCGAGGTTTGTCAGGGGAGTGCGGGCGCGAAAGTCAGGCTCGGCAGAGAGTTGTGCGTAGCGATTCCAGGGACAGACCAGTTGGCAGTCGTCGCAGCCGTAGATGCGGTTGCCGATCAGGGGGCGAAGGGAGAGGGGGATGGAGCCTTTCAGCTCGATGGTCAGATAGGAAATGCACCGCCGGGCGTCCAGTTGGTATGGCGCGATGATGGCGTCCGTGGGACAGACATCAATGCAGGCCTGGCACTCGCCGCAATGTTCCTGTTGCCGGGGCTGATCGGCGGGCAGCGGCAGGTTGGTGTAGATCTCGCCAATGAAGAACCAGGACCCGGAGTCCTCGGCCAGCAGGTTGGTATGCTTGCCGATCCAGCCCAATCCGGCTTTTTGCGCCAGTGCTTTCTCCAGCACCGGCGCGCTGTCCGTAAAGACGCGGCAGCGAAAGACTCCGGCGGCCTTCTCAATTCGCCGGGTCAGGCGCTTGAGGCGGCTGCGCAGAACCTTGTGGTAGTCGCGCCCCAGCGCGTAGCGTGAGATGTATCCGGATGCGGGGTCTTCAAGCGCCGAACGTGCTTCGCCGAGTGCATGCGGCAGATAATTCATGCGCACCGAAATCACGCGCTGAGTGCCCGGCATCAATTCGGCGGCGCGGGAGCGGCGGGTGCCGTGGCGGGCCATGTAGTCCATTTCCCCATGCCAGCCGCGACCCAGCCAGTTGAGCAGATGGCGTTCGTCTTCTTCCAGCCCCGGATCGGTAATGCCGACCCGGTCAAACCCCAGCGCGTGCCCCCATTGGTGAATGTTCCGGGCGAGTGTGGCGAGCGATTCAGACATGGGGGCGAAGAGATTCGGCGCTTACTATACTAGCGGTATGTGCGGGATAGCTGGCGAGGTGAGTTTTCGGCAAGCGGCGCGCCCGGACGTGTTGGACGCCATGTTGCCGCACTTGGCGCGGCGCGGCCCGGACCACGAAGGCCGCTGGGTGGAGGAGGCGGTGGCCCTGGGCCATCGCCGTCTGCGCATCGTCGACCTGCATCCGCGCTCTAACCAACCGCTTGAGGACCAGGCCACCGGCTGTCGGCTGGTGTTCAACGGCTGCATCTACAACTATCGGGAGTTGCGTGCGCATTTGAGCGGCTGCGGCCATCAGTTTGTTACCGAAGGAGACAGCGAAGTGATTCTGAAGGCGTATGCCGAGTGGGGGGAGAAATGCGTGGAACGCCTGGCCGGGATGTTTGCGTTTGCAATCTGGGACAAAGAAGCGAGGCGGTTATTTCTGGCACGCGACCGACTGGGGATCAAGCCCCTATATTTCGCGCAGACCAAGGACCACTTTCATTTTGCCTCCAATACCCAAGCGTTGCTCGCAACCGGTGAAGTGGACCGGGACCTGGATGCCGTCGCGCTTCACTATCACCTGAGCCTGCACGGCAGCGTGCCGGCGCCGCACACCTTATTGAAGGGCGTGCGCAAGTTGGCGCCTGGACATACGATGACGGTATCGGCCGATGGCGCTGTGCGCAGTCGGGCGTACTGGACGCTGGATGCGCACAATCCGGATGTGCAGCGCACCGAGGACGAGTGGCTGGAGCGGGCGCATGAACAGTTGCGCGAAGCCGTGCACTGCCGCTTGGAAGTGGCGGATGTGCCGGTGGGAGTCTTGCTGTCGGGGGGATTGGATTCCAGTTTGCTGGTCGCACTGCTCGATGAGGCGGGCGTGTCGCCGGTTCGGACTTACAGCGTTGGTTTCGAGAGCGCGGAAGAGGAGGCGGGCGATGAGTTTGAGTATTCCGATGCCGTGGTGGCGCACTACGGCACCCAGCACCATCGCTACTTTGTGGACAACAGCGAATTGCAGCCGCGTCTGGATGAAATGGTTGCCTGCATGAGTGAGCCGATGGTGGCGCAGGATGCGATTGCGTTTTATTTGCTGTCCGAGCAGGTGAGCCGGGATGTCTCAGTGGTTTTGAGTGGGCAGGGCGCGGATGAAGCCTTTGCGGGGTATTTCTGGTATCCCCGAATGCATGAAGAACGCGCCGATGGCCTGGAGGCTTTCTGTCGGCATTATCTGGACCGCACGCACGAGGAATTGCTCTCGGCCGTATGTCCTCCATGGGCCGGCGAAGACCACACGCGCGCGTTGCTGCAGGAGCGGCTTGCCGAGGGCGGGGAAGGCGAATTTCTCAACGCGGTGTTGCGCATGGATGTGACCATGCTGATTACGGATGATCCGGTCAAGCGGGTCGACAACATGACCATGGCGTGGGGGCTGGAAGCGCGGGTGCCGTACCTGGATGCTGGACTTTTGCAGACTATCGCCGGGATGCCGGCAGAAATGAAGTTGCGCGACGGCGGCAAATACCCGCTGCGCGCATTAGCGCGCGGCCGATTGCCGGATTCGGTGATTGACCGGCCCAAGGGCTATTTTCCGGTTCCGGCGCTGAAGTTTGTTCGCGGCGCTTTTTTTGATTGGGCGCGCGACGTGCTGGGATCGCCACAGTGCCGCAATCGCGGCCTGTTTCGCCCGGAATATCTGGATGCATTGCTGCGCGAGCCGGACCAGCGCAGCCGGATCGACGGCAACCTTTTGTGGCATGCGGCAGCGCTGGAGCGCTGGCTGCAATTGAACGTGATTTGATTTTGACTTTATTAGAAAAAGGGACAATAATAATAATGAGTATCATCTCATTAGTTAAAGAAAGGGAATTCTATGCGCGGTTTGGTTCCGGGCGTGGTGGCATTCACGCTGATCGCCGGTTTTGTGCATGCGGCTGAAGAGCCGAACACACTGACAATTTATTCTTCGCGCCAGGCGCATTTGATTGAGCCGGTGCTGGATTTGTACACCGAGCAGACAGGTGTGGCGTTCAACTTGCACACGGGCAAGCCTGGGCCTTTGCTGGAGCGGCTTTCGGCGAATGGCGAGGACGGCGATATTTTGCTGACGGTAGATGCCGGAAATCTCTGGCATGCGGCCCAACGCGGCTTATTTTCTGTGTTGGGCTCAGAGACCCTAACCCGATCCGTCCCGGCAGCGCTCCGCGACCCGGAAGGCCAATGGTTTGGCTTCTCTCGACGCGTGCGGACCATTGCCTACAACACGCAGGCGACTTCTCCGGAAGAATTGTCCACCTATGAGGCGCTGGTAGAGCCGCAATGGAAGGGCCGCCTGTGTCTGCGCACTTCCAAAAAAGTCTACAACCAATCGCTGACGGCAACCCTGATCGCCCATCACGGTGAGGAAAAGGCCGAAGAAATTGTTCGCGGCTGGGTCGCAAACCTTGCAATGGCGCCCTTTTCCAATGACACCAAGGCATTGAAGGCAGTGGCGTCCGGGCAGTGCGATGTCACGGTCGTCAACAGCTACTATTTCGGCCGGTTGATGCGCGAAGAGCCGGACTTGCCGCTCGATCTGTTCTGGTCCAATCAGGAAGATCGCGGAGTGCACGTGAATATCTCCGGAGGCGGGGTGCTGAAGAACGCGAGGCACCCGGCGGCGGCGCGCGCCTTTCTGGAGTGGCTTTCGCAGGGCGAGGCGCAAGGGTTGTTTGCCGAACTGAATCAGGAATTTCCGGTCAACCCGGAAATTCCGGCGGTTCCCGAGGTTCAGGTCTGGGGCGAATTCAAGGCAGATTCCCTGAACCTGAGCGAAACAGGGCGGCTGCAGGCGGCGGCCGTGCAGTTGATGGACCGGGCCGGCTGGCGCTGAGCGTTCTCGGGGAAGTTCAATTAGTGTTCCGATCGCATTCTGGCATTGGGGGAGCGGGCTGCTCGCAGCAGTCATCCTGATTCCCCTGCTGATTATTTTCGGGGCTTGGCTTGAGCCGGCCACCGAAATCTGGTCACACTTGGCGGCGACAGTGCTGCCGCGCCTGCTTGGCAACACATTACTTCTGGCCGCCGGCGTCGCCGTCGGCACCTCCGTCCTCGGCGTGGCTCTGGCCTGGCTGGTGTCGGCCTATCGTTTTCCGGGTAGCCGGATCTTTGATTGGGCGCTGATGCTGCCGTTTGCGGTGCCGACCTATGTGATGGCCTTTGTGTTCCTGGGCATTCTGGATTTTCAGGGTCCGGTGCAGGAGGCGCTGCGCGATTGGTTTGATTTGCCCGGCTCCTGGTATGTAGAGGCGCGCCATCCCCTGGGGGTACTGGCCGTCATGACGCTGGTGCTGTACCCGTATGTGTATATGCTGGCCCGCGCTTCCTTCCTGAAGCAAGGTACGGCGCCGCTGGACGCGGCGCGCTCGCTGGGCCTGACGCCATGGCAAAGCTTTCTGCGTGTAGCGTTGCCGATGGCGCGCCCGGCAATTATCGCCGGAGTCAGTCTTGCGGTGATGGAGGCATTGGCGGATTTTGGCGCGGTGGCGGTGTTCAATTTCGACACGTTCACGACGGCAATCTACAAGACATGGTTTGGGTTTTACGATCTGAGCGCGGCCAGCCAATTGGCATCCTTGCTTCTGACGTTTGTATTTGTGGTGCTGTGCCTGGAGCGCTACAGTCGGGCGCGGGCGCGCTACGTCACGCAAGGCCGGACAGTGGGTCTGGTGGTTCCGCAATTGCGCGGGGGGCGTGCGCTTCTCGCAAGCGGTGCGTGCGCGCTGGTATTGGCGGTAGCCTTCATCATTCCGATGGGGCAGTTGCTGTTCTGGGTTTGGGACAGTGTGGCGGCACCGAGCTCCGGGTATCTGGGGCTGGTGGGACGCACGCTCCTGCTGGGCGTGATGGCAGCAGTGGTGATCACCTCGGGCGCCTTTGTGATGGCTTACGCCTTGCGAAAGAATCCCGGGCCCATCACCCACATGGCCACGCGGGTCGGCACGCTGGGTTACGCTTTGCCGGGCTCTGTGCTGGCGGTGGCCGTGATGCTCTCGCTGAGCTGGATCGATCGCCAATTGGGAGGAATATGGGAGGCAATCACAGGCGTTGCAACGAGCACCATCCTGGTTGGCAGCATGGCCAGTTTGATGCTGGCATACTTCGCGCGATTTCTGACACTGGCGTTTAATCCGATTGATTCGGCACTGGAACAAGTCAAACCGAGTTTGAGAGAAGCGGCACAGTCGCTGGGCATCGTCGGCACAGAAGCCGCCCGCCGGGTGTATATTCCCATGCTCCGTCCCAGCTTGCTGACGGCCGCGCTTTTGGTGATGGTGGATGTCATGAAGGAAATGCCGGCAACCTTATTGCTGCGCCCGTTCGGTTGGGACACACTGGCGGTGCGCATCTATGGCCTGACGGCAGAAGGGTTGTGGGAACGAGCCGCCTTGCCCTCCGTGACGCTGGTACTGGTGGGGCTGATTCCGGTGTTTTTGCTGGCGGGCCGCAGCCGACGCTAGGAGGGGGTGATGGCGCTTCTTGAAATGGATCGAGTCGATTGCTCACCGGGCGAGCATCCGGTGCTTCGCGCTTTTTCGATGGAGATTGAGCAAGGCGAGATCGTGGTGCTGCTTGGAGCTTCAGGTTGCGGCAAGACGACCGCGTTGCGCGCCATTGCCGGGTTTGAGCCGATATTGGGCGGCGAAATCCGCATTGCCGGGCGTGTGGTGGCGCGTCCGGGTTTCGAGATCCCGCCGGAGCGGCGCGCAGTGGGTCTGGTGTTTCAGGATTTCGCCTTGTTTCCGCATCTGACGGTGGCCGAGAATATCACTTTGGGCATCCGAAAAGACTCCAGATCCGCCCAACGCCAGCGTGTAAAGGAAATGCTGGAGAAGACCTACCTGGGTTCCGGGCCGGGCCGTGATGCGCTGGAACATCGCTACCCGCATCAATTGTCAGGCGGACAGCAAGCTCGCGTGGCGCTGGCGCGTGCTCTGGCGCCGCGACCGAGCCTGTTGCTGCTGGACGAGCCGTTTGTAGGTCTGGATCCGGCTTTGCGCGAGCGTCTGTCCGTGGAAGTGCATAAGATTCTGCGGGAAGTGGGGACGACTGCTTTGCTCGTGACGCACGACCTCAATGAGGCCCTTTCGATGGGAGACCGGGTCGGGGTGATGCGCGGCGGTATGATTTTGCAGATGGATACGCCTTTCGACCTGTATCACGAACCCCTCTCCCGCGAAGTGGCCGCCTTCCTGAATCGCGGGCTGTTTCTGGAGGCCGAACTGCGCTCGGAACATGAACTGGAGACGGAATTAGGCCTAATCCGCAGCAAGCATCCGCATTCTCTGCCGGAAGGGACTCACATGCAGTTGCTGCTTCGCCGCAGTGATGTGCTGGTGGACCCCGAAGGGCCGCTGGTGGGCGTGGTGGTGGACAAGGCGTTTCAGGGAGATTCCACTATGTACACCTTGGAGCTTGAATCCGGACTGCGCGTGCAGACCATCACGTCCAGCCACCATGATTTGAAGTATGGAGAGACGATGCGCGTGCGC
>RKRZ01000105.1 GCA_007571105.1 Gammaproteobacteria bacterium | reverse complement strand
ATTCAGGAGCGATAAATGTACGAAACAACTCCTGCACGACGAAAGTTGCGTACGCGCCCATCATGATCATCTCGCCGTGCGCCATATTGATAACGCCCATGACGCCGAAGGTGATGGCGAGGCCGATGGCGGCGAGCAGCAGGACGGAGCCGAGGGAAATGCCGAAGATCAGATTCTCGGCAATTCGCAACGCCCACAGGCGCTGGTCAATGCTCTTGATGGCGGCTTGCAAGGCTGTTTGAATTTTGGCTTCCGGTCCGGTTGTGATGTCTTGCCCACCCGAAACCAGCCGCCGCTCCAGTATCGTGCGGATGCCAGGCTCGGAACTCTCGGCCAATATCTCAATCGCAGCCAAGCGCAGAGCAGGGTCTTTGGCACCTAATTCCAGCGCGGCAATGCCGAGGTTCATGTGCTCGCGGAGGTCCGGGTCGGCTTCCCGATCCCGCGCATCCCGCAGTCGAGAGAGGGCCTCGGGCTTGGGGTTTTTGAGGATTGCATCGACTGCGGCGCGCCGTCGGTCGGGATCTTCTGCTGTCAGCGCAAACTGGCTGCTTGCACTGCGAATAATTCCACGCAAACGATTGTTTACACGAATTTTCTTCAATTCTTTCTTGGTTGCCCCTCCTTCCGGCTTCAAACTCAAGGCATCGCGCAATTCGTAAGCACTTCCGACGCGCGTTGCAATCACAATGCGTTTATCAAGGCGGCGAACATAAAGTCGCCCGGAGGCAAGAGCGTCGAGGATGGTTGCGGCGCGATCGTCCGCCGTTGCGGCCAGACGCTCAATGGCCGCGGCTTTGGCTTTGAAATCTTTGGTATCGAGGGCTTCCAGCGCCTGCTTGAAGTTCGCGTCACTGGCAAGCAAGGGGCTGGCCAGGGCAAACAGAGCCAACGCCAGACCCCGCAGTCCGCGGAGCCGGGAAGTCCTTGTTCGAGCAATCGGTCGCGACATGGTGCTGCGAAGCGGCCGCCTGAATGGAGTCAGACAAGCCTGGCAACAAACCGGCGACCCGAAGATCGCCGGTTATTGCAGTACGCTCAGAAGCGAGGCTTCTCGCAGTTGCCGCAAACCCAAGGATAGGTCCAGTTGGCAGTCAGTTTTGCCGATTCCGGAATGTAGTCGGACCAGGCGTCTCCAATGACCACGTCATCTGTGGACCAGACGGTCTCGAACTGGCCGTCGTCCTGGATTTCCCCGATCAACACAGGCTTAGACAGATGGTGATTGGCGTTCATCATTGCAATTCCGCCCGTGAGGTTGGGAACCGTCTGGCCGTACATGGCCTGCCGGACGGCATCCACCGAGGTGGAACCCGCCTGTTCAACCGCCTGTACCCACATCTGGAATCCGATGTAATGGGCTTCCATCGGGTCGTTAAAGACCCGGCTGTCATCGCCGATGAAGGCATGCCATTTCTCGATGACCGCGGAGTTTTTTTCATCTTCCACACTCATAAAGTAGTTCCATGCGGCCAGGTGTCCAACCAGCGGTTCGGTGTCGATGCCGGCAAGTTCCTCTTCACCCACCGAAAACGCAACTACCGGAATTTCTTCCGCGGCAATGCCCTGGTTGCCGAGTTCTTTATAGAACGGGACATTCGCATCGCCATTGATGGTCGAGACTACTGCGGTCTTTTTCCCGGCTGAAGCAAACTTCTTGATGTCGGAGACAATCGTCTGCCAGTCGGAATGGCCAAACGGCGTGTAGTTGATCATGATGTCTGCTTCACTGACGCCCTTGCTCTTGAGGAAAGCCTCAAGAATTTTGTTGGTTGTCCGTGGGTAGACATAATCCGTGCCGGCCAACACCCAGCGTTCCACGGATCCGCCTTCCTCACTTATGAGGTATTCGACGGCCGGGATCGCCTGCTGGTTTGGGGCGGCCCCCGTGTAGAAGATGTTGCGGGAAGATTCCTCGCCTTCGTACTGGACCGGATAAAACAGCATGCCGTTGAGTTCTTCAAAGACCGGCAGGACGGATTTGCGCGAGACCGAAGTCCAGCAGCCAAATACCACGTCCACCTGATGTTGTTCAATCAGTTCACGGGCTTTTTCCGCAAACAACGGCCAGTCGGAGGCGGGGTCTACCACCACGGTCTCCAACTGCTTGCCGAGCACTCCGCCTTTCGCGTTCTGCTCAGAGACCATAAATTCCATGACGTCTTTCAGCGCGGTTTCGCTGATTGCCATGGTTCCGGATAGTGAGTGCAGGACTCCGACCTTGATGGTCTCCCCTGCAATAGATGCATGAGATGCAATGAGGCCTGCCAATAAGCAAGCCCCAGCAATCACTTTGCTGAGTTTCATATTTTCCCCTGATTTTAGATCAAAAAACCTCCCGCAAGCGGGAGGGGTTTTGATAACTCTATTGAGCCACCGGCGGCTATTCTAGCATAGCGTCTCGGCGAATCAGTTGGCGACCGTGAAGACGACTTCGAAATAAGGCCACCAGGTTGTAATGAGCAGAACAATGAATGCCATATCCACGGTAAGCACACGCTTCCAATGTACGCGGCTCTCTTCATTTGCAGCCGACAACTGTACACAAGACATCAAAACGTCAAACAGGATGACAAAGAGTACGAGTGGTGCGGCCGCCGGCAGCACCAGAGTCGGCAGTGCCGCCCAGCCGTACGGGTTGAGCCCGGTACCGGGCGGGGTTGCGAAAATGCTGATCAGGGCAGCGATCGTCAACAGGCCCAACCGGAGGACGCCCAGTTCTGCGATGCGTTGCAGCAGGGTGTTCATAGGCTCTGATAGTAATCCATCAGAATTTGCGCAATCTCCGGGCGCGCGAATTCTTTCGGCAGCGACTGGCCTTGGCTGAGCATTTCCCGCACGCGGGTCCCGGACAGCAGCACGAAGTCCTCCATTTCATGGTCTTCAACATCCCGCATCATCACGACTTCATTGAGTTTCTTGGAGTAGGCGGTATGGTCGGCGCGGAAAATCTCAATGTCGAGTGCGCCCTCGGGGACTCCCTTGTCAAAAATGGTTTGGGCATCAAAGGCGCCGTAGTAGTCGCCGACGCCGGCGTGGTCGCGCCCGACGATCATGTGGGTGCAGCCACAGTTTTGGCGAAAGATCGCGTGGAGCACGGCTTCACGGGGGCCGGCATACAGCATGTCAAAGCCGTACCCGGTGATCATCACCGTGTTTTCCGGGAAATACAGTTCGACCATTTTGCGAATGGCGGCATTGCGTACCGGAGCAGGAATGTCTCCGGGTTTCAGGCGTCCCAGCAGCATGTGAACCAGTACGCCGTCCGCGTCCAGGCGCTCTAAAGCCATTTTGCACAACTCTTCATGCGCTCGATGCATTGGGTTACGGGTCTGAAATGCGACAATCCTGTTCCAGCCGCGGCTCTCGATTCCTGCGCGAATCTGCACCGCGGTGCGAAAAGTGTCCGCAAACTCTTGTGGGAAATAACTGTAATCCAGAATCTCGATCGGCCCGCCAATGATCGTGCGGCCATTCTCAATAAAAGTGGCCACGCCCGGATGTTCGGCATCGATGGTGCCAAAGACCTGTTCGACCAGTTGCAGGAAGACATCTTCCGGAAGGGAATCAACAGAGGTGACCTGTTGGATGGCAAACACCGGGTTGCCGTCGCGATTGGTATCGCACAGCGCAATGCGATCGGCGTCAGCGATGGCGCTTGCATCCGTCGTTTGGTTGAGGATGGGCACGGGCCAGAACAGACCTGCTTCGGTATGCATTTCGCGACCGACACGCAGGGCGTCGGCAGCACTCATGTATCCGGTTAGCGGCGTGAAGTAGCCGGCTGCGAGCATGACAGCGTTGGAAATGGCTGCCGAGTTGACAGGCAGTTGCGGTAGGGATTCTGCTTCGGTGCGCAAGGCAGTTGCACGTTCGGGGTCTTCGACAATAAGCGGTGTCAGATGCTCGCTAGCGTAAGGACGGATCATAGAGTGTTATGAGGGCAAGAAATAGGAAGGCGTATTTTACGCACTGTGCTATACTACGAACGTTGTGGCAGACGCCCGTCCGCCACCCGAATCACTACCAAACAACCTCACGCCCCGCGTCATTCGGGCGTTTTCTCAATGCCTCGCAAGTTCGCGAGAGCAGCATCACAATTTGCTTATCACAAGTAATCCAACTCTCCAATCCTCCCATAGGGGAACACACTAATGAATCTAACTGAGCTCAAACGTACTCCAATTACAAAACTTCTTGAAATCGCCACCGAGATGGGGATTGAAAATATCTCACGGGCACGCAAGCAAGATCTTATTTTCCAACTTCTGAAAGTCCATGCCCGCCGCGGCGAAGATATCTTTGGCGAGGGGGTGCTGGAAATCCTCCAGGAAGGCTTCGGATTTCTACGCTCTCCGGATGTGTCCTATCAGTCCGGCGTCGATGACGTTTATGTCTCGCCCAACCAGATTCGCCGTTTCGGTCTGCGCTCCGGAGACACGGTATCCGGGAAAATTCGCCCACCCAAAGAAAGCGAGCGCTATTTTGCGCTGCTGAAAATATCCGAAATCAACTACGAGGCGCCGGATCGTTCTCGCAACAAAACCCTATTTGAGAATCTGACGCCACTTCACCCCGATCAATGCCTGCGACTTGAACGCGGCAACGGTAGCACCGAGGACATTACTTCGCGCATCGTTGATCTGACTGCGCCGATTGGCAAGGGTCAGCGCGGCTTAATCGTCTCGCCGCCGAAGGCGGGCAAAACCATTCTGCTGCAAAACATCGCGCAGAGCATCACGCAGAATCATCCGGAGTGTTATTTGATCGTCCTGTTGATTGACGAGCGCCCGGAAGAGGTGACCGAAATGGAGCGAATGGTGCAAGGCGATGTCATCTCCAGCACCTTCGATGAGGCGGCTTCGCGTCATGTACAGGTTTCCGAAATCGTGATTGAGAAGGCCCGCCGCCTGGTGGAGCACCGCCGCGACGTGGTCATTCTGCTCGATTCCATTACGCGCCTGGCGCGGGCGTACAACACGGTGGCGCCATCCTCTGGAAAGGTGCTGACGGGCGGCGTGGATGCGAACGCATTGCAGCGGCCCAAACGCTTTTTCGGCGCTGCACGCAATATCGAGGAAGGCGGCAGCCTGACGATCATTGCGACGGCTCTGATTGACACGGGCTCCAAGATGGATGAAGTGATCTACGAGGAGTTCAAGGGTACCGGCAATATGGAAATCCACTTAGACCGCCGCATCGCCGAGAAACGAGTGTACCCGGCCATCAACATCAATCGCTCCGGGACGCGGCGTGAAGAATTGCTGATGGAGCCTCCGGAATTGCAGAAGATCTGGGTTTTGCGCAAATTCATTCATTCGATGGACGAAATTGCGGCCATGGAGTTTTTGCTTGGCAAGATGCAGGCCACCAAGACCAATGCGGAGTTCTTCGATGCGATGACCCGCTAAGGCGGTTTTACGTAATTGCCGAACCTCCAATATCGCGGCGACAGAACATTCCTTCAAACTCGATCACATCTACAGCTTGATAAGCGCGACTTTGCGCTGTTGCAAGCGAGTTGCCGAGCGCGCACACGCATAAGACTCGCCCGCCATTGGTGACAGTGTTTTCTCCTTCTTGTGCCGTGCCGGCATGGAAGACTTTCACATCGGCATCTCCCTCGGCTCCTTCTAGCCCGAGGATGGAAACTCCCTTGGGGTAGCTCGCCGGGTATTCACGGATAGCGAGCACGACGCCAAGCGCGGGCCGCGGGTCCCATTGCGGGGACTGCGAAGCGAGTCGCCCTTCGGTTGCCGCAAGGCACAGCGCGAGAAAATCCGTCTCAAGCCGCATCAGAATCGGCTGGGTTTCCGGGTCGCCAAAGCGGCAGTTGTATTCCAGCACACGCGGATTGCCGGACGCGTCAATCATCAGTCCGGCATACAGGAAACCGCGATAGATTTCGCCTTCCGTTGCCATTCCTTCGATTGTTGGACGGATAATTTCGCGCATGACCCGTTCGTGCAATATTTCCGTAATGAGCGGAGTAGGGGAATAGGCGCCCATCCCGCCTGTATTCGGCCCCGTCCCGCCGTCGTCTCGCGCCTTATGGTCCTGTGATGTGGCCAGGGGGACGACGTCGGTTCCGTCCACCAGGCAAATGAAACTCGCCTCCTGTCCTTCCAGATATTCTTCCACCACGACCGACTTTCCGGCGTCTTGGAAGCGTGCATCACGCAGCATCCCGACTAGGGCATCTTCTGCCTGCTCCCGGGTGGCGGCAATGATCACGCCTTTCCCGGCAGCTAAGCCATCGGCTTTTATGACAACAGGAAGCGGGTGGTCGGACAGGTAGTCACGCGCGGCATTCAGATTGTCGAAGCGACGGTAATTTGCAGTGGGAATGTTGTGGCGCTGCATGAAGTCCTTGCAAAATCCTTTCGAACTTTCCAGTTGGGCAGCATTGGACCGCGGTCCCAAAATACGACAACCGACATCTTCGAATCGATCCACGATGCCAGCGGCTAGGGGGTCTTCCGGTCCGACGACCGTGAGATCAACTTTTTCGATCTGGACGAATTCCAACAAGCTGTCGATGTCATCCGCGGCGAGTGGCACATTAATCAATTTGGGTTCGCTCGCAGTGCCGGCATTGCCGGGTGCGACGAACACTTCATGAGCCTCGGGAGATTGCGCCAACTTCCAGGCGAGCGCGTGCTCGCGCCCCCCACCTCCGATAACCAGAACTTTCATGTGGATGGTTCTCGCTGTTGTCGCTGGGCTTCAAACAACAGTGCAGCGGCTGCGGTTGAAACGTTGAGGCTTTCAACCTGTCCAAGCATCGGAATGCGGACGCGAAAGTCGCAAAGTGTTTGCGTACGGGCGCGAACGCCTTCGCCTTCGCTGCCGAGCACCATTGCCCAGGGGCTTTGGAAACGGGTCTCCCATATGCTGGTCTCGGCATCGCCGCAAGCAACATACAACCAGATGCCGGTGCGCTTCAAGTACTCCAGAGTTCGCGCCAGATTGGTGATGTGAATCAGGGGGACTCGCTCAGCAGAGCCGGAGGCGCTCTTATAGACGCTGCCGGATAGGGAAGCCTGGCGGCGGCTGGGTGCGATCACGGCACTGATGCCCGCGGCTTCGGCAACGCGCAGGCAACTGCCTAGATTGTGGGGATCTGTGACACCATCCAAAACCAACAGACGACAGGCATCGCCTTGAGCCTCGATCAACGCTTCCAAATCTTGTTCGCGAAGTGTAGGGCGCGTGCGCACCCGGGCGGCAATGCCCTGGTGCGTTCCATCTTGGGTGTGTTGACGCAGGGTTTCGGCACTGACGCGCTGAATGGGCACGCCGACTTGTTTGGCGCGTGCGAGGGTTGTGCGGTGAGATTGGTTGGATTGCTGCAGCCAGAGTTCCACGATTGCCTCCGGGCGCGCATCAAGAACGGCGGCAACTGCGTGTTGGCCGTAGATCCATTCAGATGAACTCATGGTGCGTGGAATTCTGGTGGGACTTTTTCGGATGCAAGTCAATTTTGCGCTCACGCACATCGACGTCCCGAATGCGCACTCGAATCCGTTGGCCGAGACGCCATTGGGCTCCGGAAGAC
>RKRZ01000060.1 GCA_007571105.1 Gammaproteobacteria bacterium | reverse complement strand
CCCTGAAGAACGGGTTCTGGTGATGGACGGTTCTACAGATGGATTGTGGGGCTTGGGCGTCGTGGTCGATGCGGTCGAAGCCGCTATGGGCTGGGACGTCGATGCTGCCGGGCGCCGCCACATCAAGGACCTGTTCCTGGCGATGCCCCCCGATGCGTGTGTCAGGGCTGTCGGCGCCTTTCCGGCGCGGGACAGGGGCATTCGGCTTGCGGTGACCGGCTTGCGCAAGACCAAGGATCTTACGGCCTTTTTGGAGCGTGCCGGTTGGACCGGTCAAACTTCCACCATTGCGTCGATCGCTTCACCCCTGGAGGAAAAGGGTGCCTACGCCTACATGGGGCTTCACTTCGACGTGAACGCGACGGGCATCGGCCCCAAACTCGGATTGAGCTTCTATGCGCAAGAAGGACAGTGGTTGAAGGACATCCGGCATTGGATGGGTATTATCGACGGTATCCGGGAATTGGGGTTGGTCGTCCCGGAGAAGCTCTCGGAACTGGTGAAGACGTGGTCGGGTGTTACAACGCTGCTCGGCCAAGGCGCTCAACTCGTGCTCATACGCGGTCTTCACCATATCAAGGTCGTGGTCTCCGGGGAGCGGGTCGAACAGGTCAAGGCCTACCCTTTTCTGTTGCTGATGGATGGACGGCCGTTGGCTTCAAGTCCGCGTCCATAGCCCTGCCCCGAGAGCCACTTGGCCGTGCCTCTCCTCCTCATGTCGCCTCCTCAAAGAGCGGAGGATGGCGTTTTGTCCGACATGGAGACCTCGTTCGACGTGAAGGCGCTGTCCGGGTTCAGCCTGGCAAGGCGATTCACGTTCACGTTCATTCCGTATTTCGGCCACATGACCGTTGAAATCTGCGGTTCCATGGATTGCCCGGGTACAAGGGTCAGGTCATACCGCTGCATGATCAATGCAATCACGAGTTTACTGACCATGAGCGCCAGATTGGAGCCTATGCAACTCCTGGGCCCGGCTGCAAAAGGAATGTACGCGAACGGGGATCTGCCGTCCGAACGCTCTTTGCCAAATCGGTCAGGATCGAACTCGTATGGATTGTCCCAGTGCTGTGCGAGGCGATGGGTGACGTATGGAGAGATAATGAGGGTCATATTTCGACTGACCGGATGGCTACCGATGAGATGGTCTTCCAAGGCGATCCGCGAGAAAGAAGGCACCGGCGGATACAAACGCAACGATTCCTTGATCACCTTTTCCGTATATTCCATTCTCTTGAGCAGTTCCGGAGTCGGGTTCTGTTTCCCCAAAACTGCGTTGACTTCTTCATGAATGCGCTGCTTGACCTCGGAATATTTGTCCAAGACGTAGGTGGTCCAGCATAACGAGGCCGCGGTCGTATCGGCGGCAGTAAAAAAAAGCGTCATGATCTGATCCCTGAGACTTCGTCGGTTTTCCCTGATCAGGGTCTCCGGGTCCCCATCCGCAAGAAGGTGCTTCAAGAAGCCGACGTCGTCATGCATGATTTCAGGATATTCATCCAGTAGTTCATAGACACATTGATCCAAGCGTGCTACCGCCTGCTCGAGATTAATCGCTTCCTCCATTCCCTGAGCATTTGCAGACTGCTCGGCAGACGTATCGCGAGCAAATAAGATCTTCTGGATATGGCCGTATATTTCAGCCATTGTCTCTGCGCGCTTTTGAAAGCCACGGCCCATGACCCAGACGCCTGCAAGCCGCTGGGTCAGCAAATTGAACTGATGCGAAAGGTCAACCGGAGCGGGCGTTTCAGCGTACGGCTGCCAAGCGTCCAGGCAGTCAGCCACGAGTTTCGACATCCAGTCGAGTTGGCCGTTCAAGGTGCTGGGCGAGAAATGCGGCTGAGCCAGAGTGCGTTGCTGCTTCCATGTTGCCCCTTCACTTAGCAGCAGACCTTCCCCAATTACCGCTCTGATCTGTTGATACCCGGTACTGTGTTTGTACTTCTGGTAATGCTCGACCAGCACTTCCTTGATCAGCGCAGGGTCAGAAACCAGACAGAAAGCAGCCGCACTCATCCCCATGTTAATGGGTGCAAATCCTCCATGGTTCCTGGCAATCTTCTCAAGAAACCTTAACGGGTTGGGTGGATCCTGGGGATGGCCACCCGGTTTGGCCTTTCGCGCAACTTCTTGCTCGCTCATGATTTCTCCTCATCCGAAAACGTTTCAAAACGTGCGTGGCATCATCTCTACCATCTATGTCCGAGGACTGCGGGCTGGTTTTGTGGCTGACATGAGGAGGTAGATAAAGAACCCTTCATGCAGTCCCTGGCCGAAATCAAGAACGGCCTGTTGGGTCGTATGCGGGTCAGGACAAAATCTCCTTCTCTCATAGAAGCAAATCGTTGTTTTTGTGCTATGACAAACGGCTCCGGCTGAAAATCCTACCCGATCATCGCATCCACGGGTGCAATATTCCCGGTTCGCGTTCCCGAATAGCTGCTGTCACAAGGTAGCATGTACGTCGTGGCGTTCCCAAGAAGCTCATAAGCTTTGTCTCTGATGAGGTCAACATTCAGGCCATACGAGAGGCGATGAACGCGGCGCAGTTCTCGGCTGCGTCAACGCCGCTCTGCACCGCTCCGTTGCAGGAAGGCATCCGCATATAGTCACCGGCAAGAAACAGGCCCCTAAGTCCGCTCAATCCTTGCTGGCGCATTTCGTCTATCTCTGTCAGCATGCCCCCGGGCGTGAGACACACCGCCTCAGGCCAGCGGTACACACGGGAGAACAAGGGTTCGGGCATGTTGGGGAAGTACTTGTGCATCTCCTTGATGATCCGGTCCGTTATCCCGGCGTCGCTGAGGGTAAAAAGTTGTCGGGCTTTTTCATCAATCACCAATGCGTGCACCAACGTTTTTCCTTCGGGTGCTTGGCGGGGCGCCAGGCCCGCCAAGTTGCTGACAATGGTCAGGAAGGCCCCGGTGCGTCGAGGAAAAATGGCTGCATGGGATCCTGCAGGAAGGATATTCGCGTCCAATCCCATCGCCACCTGACAACAGGAAGAATAGGTCACTCGACTCAAGGTGCTCCTGATCCCGGAAGGCAGGTCGGGTATGATTTTGAGTGCCGTGGTGGCGGTCGTGGCGCAGACGACTGCATCGGCCTCCATGAAGACGCCATCCGCCGTGACGACGCCTTTTGCCGTTCCCTCTTCAAGAACGATGCGCTCTACGGGAGTGGACAGTCGGATATGGTGCTGACACGCTTGTACGAGGGCTTGTGCAAAGGCCCCGACGCCTTTTTCAGGCATGCGAGTCCGCGAGGCCGGGTTCAAGGTCCAAGTCCAAATTTGCGCCATGCCGAAGGCTGCACCGACCTGTTCAGGGTGCCCGGCCGTAAAACAGCCAATATCAACTTCCCCTGCCTCCTCCAGGTAGTCCGTCAGGCCATGTGCTTCCACAAAATCGGCGAAACTTTCCTTGGTATCCAAGTCCAGCATTCTAGAATGGTCCTCGAAGCTCAGATCTTTGCCTCGAGCCTTCAGCATCATGGAAAATCGCAGGGTTTGCCACATTCCCTTTAACGAAATCGGACGAAACGAAAGAACGGTTCGGGCCGTCGTCAGCATCTGTTTCAGTGAACCGCCCACGTACAGTCCCCAGAGTTTTCCATCACAATAGACGTGGCCGCCTTTTTTGAAGTGGCTTCGCTTGAACTCCACGCCGAGGCTTTCTGCCAGGCGTTGGAGCGTCGAGAACGATTCGTGGAACACCCAGGCGCCGGTATGGACATGGAACCCGTCGATCTCTTCGCCGGCGATGCGGCCACCGGCGTGATCAGCCCCTTCCAATACGATCACCTCGAATTGGTCTTCGGACTTGAGGATGGTATAGGCTGCGGCCAACCCCGCGGCGCCTGCCCCCACGATGATGATCTTGGGTCGCGTTGTGCTCATGATGGTCTCGCTTTCGCGTCTGATGCGGTCTCAGGAAAACCGCTCATCGATCCACGGCCATCAGAAGGGGCGGAAGCAGCAGCAGATCGGCGATTAATGCGACCGCGATGATCAACGCCGTGAGCAGCCCCATGTTCTGGGTAAGCAGGAAATCGGACAGGCAAAGAATCAAAAAGCCCGAGGCCAATATGGCCGTGGTTGTGAATATGGCCCGTCCCATGGTCTGCATTGCGTAGCGTACCGCGTCATCGGGCGCGGCACCGTGCTCGCTCCGCGCCCGTCGGTATTTGCTGAGAAAATGCACCGTGTCGTCCACCACGATTCCGATCGTCATCGCCATGACCACCGATAGCGAGATCCCGACTTCTCCCACTGCCAGCCCCCAAATGCCGAACCCCATCACCGCCGGCACGAAATTGGGCACCAGGCTCAGCAGGCCGGTCCGAAGTGAGCCGAAGGCGACAATGAGAAGAAGCGAAATGCCCAAGAACGCAATCGTGGTTCCAAGTATCATGGCGCGGATGTTGCGCTGCCCGAGTTGCGCGAACATCAGCGCGGCGCTCGCACTGTCAACCCTGGTGATATGCGGAACATGGTTGTCCAGCCATTTCCGCGCGCGCGTGTGCAGTTCCAGCGTCTCCCGCGATGAGAGCGTCTTGGTGGTCACCGTCATGCGGGTGGCCGACTTGGAGACGTTAATCCTGTTGTTGAGATCCAGGCCGAAGGGAAGCGAGAGCTCGTAGAGCAGCAGGTATTGCGAGGCGAGATCTCGAGTTTCCGGAAGCCGGTAGGCAGCCGGGTCGTCCCCGTTCATGTTCTGGTTGAGTTGCCGAAAGGTGTCGCTGATGGCCAGGACGTGTCGCGTTTCGGGCTGGCCCCGGTACCAGTCGGCAAAGGCCGACACGTCCTCAAGGAAGTCGGGATCGGCAACGCCCCCTGGCCCGGACGAGACGAGCGAGTACTCGAATACGGTATTTCCGCTCAGGTGCTCGTCAAGAAAGTCCGTGTCCTGACGGAATGCGACGCTTTCATCGAAGAAGTGTAACAGGACGTCGTTCAGCTCGTTACGCGGGATGGCCGCCGCCACCGCCAGCACCACCGCCATTGATCCCCATAGCAGCACGGTCCGGCGGCGCACTACGAATTCCGCAATGACCGCCATTACCGGATCATTCTGCCTCGAGGCTGTCGGTGCGCGTATCGGGAGAAGCGAGAGCACGGCGGGGAGAAAGGTGACCGAAAGCAGAAACGCGGCGCCGCTCCCGAAGGCGACGAAGTTTCCAAGGTGCCGGTAGGGCGGCACTTCGGAGAAATTCATAGTCAGGAATCCGAATCCCGTGGTCACGCTCGAGAGAAACACCGAGTACAGGTTCACCCTGAGGGATTCGATGATCGCCATGCGTTTTGAATCTCCGGCCTGCATGCGCTGGAGCATCGTGACCAGCAGGTGTACACAGTTGGCGACAGCCACTATCAGCACAATGGTCGGAACCGTGACCGTGGATGGCGAGAACGGTAAGCCTACCCAGCCGCCCAGCCCTAATGCCGCCAGCATGGAGAAGACGACGACGAGCCCGGTCGCTACGACTCCTGCGAACCGCCGGGTCAGGACAAAGAGAATCAGCGCCATGACGACGAGGCTCACAGGCAGAAACGTCTTTGTTGCAGCCACCGACGTTTCGGTAAAGACATAGTTGATGATAACCGTCCCGACTACCCGGAGATCGATACCCGGAAACCGCTGCTCCGCCTCGGCGGCAAGGCCATACGCAAATGCAGAAATCTCGGCAGTTTTCAACGCCTGGTCTTCATCGGGAAGTTGTATCGTGACGTTGACGGCGCTCACTGCTCCGTCATGGGCCAACAGCTTGCCTGCAAGCTGTTGGTCGGCCAGAGCCGTTGCGCGAACCCGCGCCCGTTCCTCCGCATCTCCCAGTTTCGTTGGGTCCACGAGGTTGCGCACGGACAGGTCGTCGCCATCCGCCGTCGTGTGCTGGAAGTTCGCGATCGAATCGACCCGCGTGGAGTACGGCGTCTGCCATGCGCGCTCGGTCAGCCAGATCGCGGACTTGAGTGCCTGCTCGGAAGTGGCGTCACCGTCATCCGGAACGATCATGAACAGGATGTTGTCATTTTTTCCGTAGGTGTTCTCCAGCGCCTCCAGCGCCAGAAGCTGAGGATTGTCCTGGTTGAAAAATATTCGGTAGTTGGTCTCGAATGTCAGGAACTGGCCACCAGTGGAGGCGGCCGCAACCAGGATCAAGGTGAGGACGATGACCGGCCATCGAGCCGTAATCACCCATTCCCCGAATCGTGCTTCGATATGGCGTATAAAGAAACGATAATCCTTTGCCATAGTCGAAGTCCACAGGCGTGTGATGATAATCCCCGGACTTTATAAGTCCCGAGGCGAGGCAGGAAACGAAAATCAGACGCCTCTTGATACGACCGTATCAAGAGGCGTCTGGGCTATCATTCAACCGCTCCAAGCTGAAGCGGCGAACGCTAAAACTTTAGATGCAACAGGAGAGACCAGCGGCGATCTGCTCGAGCTGTTCTTCGTCCAATTCCGGTCCGGCTGGTAACGCCAGATGGAAATTATTCTTGTCGCTCGTATGCACTTGAATGTTGATGCTCTCCGGCACGTCGATCCCTAACTCTTGCCGGATCGTGCCTTTGGGGTCAGAAATGAGCTGCGCCCGAAAATCACTGTTTTGCAATGCCTTTTCGGTGAGTTTGGAACGCATGTCTTCAGCAGTAATCATGGCGGTTTGTGCGGTGTTTGACGGTGTGCTCATAAATCTCCCTCCTTATTTGAGTTAATGTGAGCTTATGGATCAAGCCAATCCTAATGATAGAAAACCTAGCAAAATGCAAAAAAGTTGTCAACCCCTGAAATTCGGGGATCTCGCCGATACGATTTCCCGTCCTGTTCCGGTCAGGCCATTTGCCGGCGAACCAAATCTTGAAAGATGCCTTCAGTTGCCACCAGTTCTGTAAAGGACCCTTGCTGGACCACCTTTCCGGACCGCATCACGTAGATACGATCCGCTTGGCGCAACGTGGAAAGGCGGTGGGCAATGATGATCCGCGTCGAGGTCAGTCGCGCGAGGTTGGTCATAATCCTGGCCTGACTGTCGTTGTCGAGCCAGTTTGTCGCTTCGTCGAGCAGCAGGATGCAGGGATTGCGGATCAACGCGTGGGCGATGGTGATACGCTGGCTCTCGCCACCGGACGTGAGAGCCCCATTGGCGCCCACGGGCGTTAACATCCCCATCGGCATCGCCGCGATGTCGCGATCAACGGCCGCGAGCCTGGCGGCCTGCCACGCATCCTCGACAGTTGCTTCTTCGTAATCTCCGACGATGTTGTCCCATAGGTCTTGCGGATGAAACTGCACGTGCTGCGGAACCGTGCCGATCTGCCGGCGCACCTGCTTGATATTGAGGTACTTCAAGTCATGCCCGTCATAATACACTGCTCCACTGGACGGCTGGTCCAACCCCAGTGCAAGCCGGAAGAGTGTACTCTTGCCGGCCCCTGACTCACCGGCAATGGCAATGAACTCGCCGCGACGAGCGTGAATCGAGACATCGTCGAGAATCAACGGACCATCGGGGTCGTACTGGAAGCTGATGTGGTCGAAGACGATCTCGCCGGCCAGAGT
>RKRZ01000069.1 GCA_007571105.1 Gammaproteobacteria bacterium | reverse complement strand
CACGAAATTGCGAACCACACTAACAGGAAAAGAGGCGTTTGTGTGAATAAATGGTCGGCAAATTCCGACCATTTTTTCTCATTTACTATCAATGGCTTAAGAAGGGGCCTTGTGGATAACTTTTGGGTCTGGAGAACCCTTGCTCCTCACAAAACAGAGTCGCCCCCCATTTCAGGCTCATGCTGTATGAGACAACGCCAGACCTGGATGCAACAAAGTCCCCTGTTGTATAATGCCGCCCAACAGGGGAGCGCGATTTCCTGAAGAGTTGAACCGCACATCGCCTCGGGTGGTTTTGAGGCGGAAATGGACTGCCACTCTTTGATTCATAAAAGCTGTGAATCCCCATAGAAAACTGACAAAAGTATTATTTTGGAGGCCGAAATGACCCCGGAAGAAATTCTGAAAACCCTCTCGGAGGCCGACGTTCGCTACGTCGACTTTCGTTTCACCGACACTCGCGGCAAGGAACAGCATGTCTCCGTGCCGTCTGCAGAAATCGATGAGGAACTCTTTGAAAACGGCAAGATGTTCGACGGTTCGTCGATCGCCGGCTGGAAAGGCATCAACGAATCCGACATGATCCTGATGCCGGATCCCACCACTGCCGTTTTGGATCCTTTCTACACGGACACCACGCTGCTGCTGCGCTGTGACGTGATCGAACCCACCACCATGCAGCCCTACAACCGCGATACCCGGGGCATTGCCAAAAAAGCAGAAGCCTATTTGCAGTCCACCGGAATTGCCGACACCGCCTACTTTGGCCCTGAGCCTGAGTTCTTTGTGTTTGACGGAGTTCGCTGGTCGGACGAGATGCACGGATGCATGTATGAAGTCGATTCCGACGAAGGCATCTGGAATTCCAGCCGGGACAACTTCGACGAGCCGAACATCGGCCATCGCCCGGGTCTCAAAGGCGGCTACTTTCCGGTACCGCCAGTCGACAGTCTGCAGGATCTGCGCTCGGCAATGTGCGAAACCCTGCTCGAGATGGGCGTTCGCGCCGAGGTGCACCACCACGAGGTGGCCACCGCCGGGCAGTGCGAAATCGGCACCCGCTTCGACTCCATGGTGCGGCGCGCCGACATGAACCAGATTCTCAAGTATGTGGTGATGAATGTCGCGCACAACTTCGGCAAGACCGCCACTTTCATGCCCAAGCCCCTGGTCGGCGACAACGGCAACGGCATGCACGTGCATCAGTCGCTGAGCAAGGACGGAAAGAATCTGTTCGCCGGTGACGGCGTCGGCGGCCTGTCCGAGACGGCCCTGCACTACATCGGCGGCATCATCAAGCACGCGCGCGCCATCAATGCATTCTCAAACGGCTCGACCAACAGCTACAAGCGGCTGGTTCCGGGCTTCGAAGCTCCCGTGCTGCTGGCCTATTCCGCCCGCAACCGTTCGGCGGCCGTGCGTATTCCGCACGTGGCCCATCCGCAACAGCGCCGCGTTGAGGTTCGCTTCGGCGATGCCTCCGGCAACCCGTATCTGACCTTTGCCGCCATGCTGATGGCCGGCATTGATGGCATTGTCAACAAGATTGATCCAGGCGAGCCGATGGACAAGGATCTGTATGACTTGCCCCCCGAAGAGGAAGCCTCCATTCCGCACGTCTGCCACTCGCTGGATCAGGCGCTGGATGAATTGGACGCAAATCGCGATTTCCTCAAGGCCGGAGACGTGTTCAACGACGATGCCATCGACGGCTACATCGAACTCAAACAGGAAGAAGTGACCCGGCTGCGCGCCGCTACACATCCGATCGAGTTCGATATGTACTACAGCCTGTAAGCGCGCCCGCTACGCAGGCTTTGCGCCATGCGAAGCATGACTGCGTTCGCCCGCGCCGAGACACAAATCGGCCGTGGGCGAATGGTGGTCGAAATCCGCTCGGTCAACCACCGCTATCTGCAGCCAGGCTTTCATCTCGCGCGTGAATGCTCGGAACTGGAATCCGCCTGGCGGGACCGATTGCGGGAAGTCTGCACGCGCGGCAAAGTGGATGTCTTTGCCAATATTCAAAGCGCCGCCAGCGAAAGCCGCAACGAACGGCTGGACACAGCGCGACTCCGCCGCCTGATGAGCCTGTCACGACACCTGCACTCCCGCGTCGACCGAGCCCGTCTGCTCACAGCGAACTCCGTATGGAGCGCCTCGCCCGCCTCAGCCGACACCCTGCTGCCGGCGGCACAGCAGAGTTTTGAGGAAGCGCTGGAAGTTTTTGTTGCGCAGCGTGAAAGTGAGGGCGGACGGCTGCAAGGATTGCTCCGCGAACAACTCGATGAAGCGGCAACTTTGATTGGCGCAATTCGCGAACGCCGCCCGGAGATTCGGGAGGCATTACGGACACGCTGGCAAGAGCGGCTGCAGGAATTGCAGGCCTCGCTGAAGACACAACGCATTGAAGAGGAAATTACCGTCCAGGTGATCCGCGCCGACATTGACGAGGAACTGGATCGGCTCGACAGCCACATCACGGAGACCCGCGCCACTTTGGAAGCCGCCGATGCGCAAGGGCGAAAACTGGACTTTCTGATGCAGGAGTTCGTGCGCGAGGCGAATACTCTGGCCGCCAAAGCGCCCGATCTGGAAACCACCAACGCCGCCATGTCCCTGAAGATCGCCATCGAACAGATGCGCGAACAGGTGCAGAACATCGAATAGGCAAATTCGGCACAATAAAGCCGCAAATCCCCTTTGGACTCATGACCCAACTGGCCATCCTGACCTGCGGAGGAACCTTCGACAAGGTCTACCACGATGCCCTGAGCGACTATACCATTGGCGCGCCCTGCGTCCCGGGCATCCTGGCCGAGGCCGGCATGCGCGAAGGCTGGGAACTGCTGGAGATGATGCGCAAGGACAGTCTGGACATGACCGAAGAGGACCGTGAAAGCCTGTATCAGGCGGCAGCGGCATGCACGGCGGCGCATCTGGTTGTCCTCCATGGAACCGACACCATGGTGGATTCCGCCGCTCGCCTGGCAGACATTCCCGGCAAGACGATTGTGTTCACCGGCGCCATGAGCCCGGCGCGGTTCCGCCAAAGCGACGCCACGTTCAACGTGGGATTTGCCATTGCAGCAGCCCTGACTGCCGCCCCCGGAGTCTACATTGCCATGGGGGGACAACTGCACCCGCACAACCAGGTGCGCAAGAATCGCGAGCAGGGCCGTTTCGAGGCCATCTGAGACCCTCAAGTCTTGAAATGGGGGGCCATCGCCCCCATGATTTAAACAAGTGAAAAAAGCGCCGCATGGCGCAGACTTTGAAAAATATCAGCACATGAGGAGGTGACTGAAATGATTTTTCCAAGCGTTTACACCGATCCGTTCGGTGCTTTGACCAAAAACTGGAACTCCCTGTTCGAGGGACTGGCAAATGGCTCCGGAAGCGTCCGCTACAGCTGGGTGCCTGCGGTAGACATTGAAGACCACGGCGACGCCTATCTGATTACGGCGGATCTGCCCGGCGTGCGTCCCGAAGACGTGGACATCTCTCTGGATGGCGATGTCCTGAAAGTTTCCGGCAAACGTGCGCATGAGGCGCAGAAAACTGAAGGCGAACATGACGGGGTCCGCTACCACCGCATTGAGCGGATGTACGGGTCCTTCCAGCGCAGCTTCCAGTTGCCGGCAGACGTGGACCCTGAAGCAGTCGAGGCCCATGGAGCCGACGGCGTGCTGACCATCAAGATCAGCAAACAGGCCACTGTCGCGCCTCGCCGCATCACGGTCAAATCGAACTGATCGGCGTCATCTTTCGGGCCCGTCAGGATCAATTCTTGGCGGGCCCGTATTGTTTTGGAGGGCGACCGCGCCCTGAATTCCCGTAAAATGACCTGCCAATCCCCCGGCTCGGAGTGTAGCTCAGCCTGGTAGAGCGCTGCCTTCGGGAGGCAGAGGCCGGAGGTTCAAGTCCTCTCACTCCGACCAATTTCACCCCAGAGACGAATTCCCGCCAACCATCATGGATCGGAAACCTGCCCAGCAGACCGTCCACGTTCTGATTGAGGCCCTGCCTTACATTCAGGCATTCTCCGGACGTTCCGTCGTCATCAAATACGGCGGAAATGCGATGCTGGACGAAACCCTGAAAAGCAGTTTTGCGCGCGATCTGGTGCTGATGCAGCAAGTCGGCATTCGCCCCGTTGTGGTCCATGGCGGCGGGCCGCAAATCGGTGAGCGGCTGGAAGAACTTGGCATCCGCAGCGAGTTTGTCGATGGCGTTCGGGCGACCGACCGCCAGGCCATGGACGTCGTTGAAGTGGTGCTCGGAGACGTGATCAACACGGAAATCGTCGAGTTGATCTGCCAGCATGGCGGCCGCGCCCTCGGCATCACCGGCAAGCGCGGCGGATTTATTCATGCCAAAAGCTTGCAACTCAAGCGTTCCTCGCCAGAACTGGAGGCCCCGGAAATCATTGACCTGGGGCACACCGGCACAGTCGAGCGCATCGACCCCGAGCCGATCCTGGAGATGGAAAAAAACGGACAGATCCCGGTGATCGCTCCCATTGGCGTGGGCGCAGATGACGAAAGTTACAACATCAACGCCGACACCGTTGCCAGCCGCGTCGCCATCGCGCTTGAGGCTGAAAAACTGATGCTGCTGACCAATCAGCCCGGTGTGCTGGATTCCGGAGGCGAACTGTTGAGCGGTCTGGCACTCGATGAAGTGGAAGCGATGATCGCAGAGGGCACCATCCACGGCGGCATGGTGCCGAAAGCCCGTTGCGCCATCGAAGCCCTGCGCAATGGCGTCCACAGCGCGCACATTATCGACGGGCGCGTTCCCCACGCGGTCCTGCTGGAAGTCTTTACGCGCGAAGGAATCGGTACGCTGATTGCAGCGGATTCAGACTGAAGTTCGCCACGCAATCCACAGCGCCCGCGTGTGCTCGTAACCGCGGTGGAGCTCCTGCCTCAGATCGTCCATGATCAGATAAAGGCACGGCAGCGACAGCAAGATCATCACGGTTGCAAACAAAAGGCCGAAGCCCAGGCTGATCGCCATCGGGGTCAAGATGATGGTTTGGCCGCTGGCAAAGAAAATCAGCGGCGACACTCCCAGGAATGTCGTGACGGAAGTCAGCAGAATCGGGCGAAAGCGGGCGCGCCCCGCATGCAACACGGCCGCAAAGCGCTCCACGCCTCGCTCGCGTTCTTCCTTGGCGAAATTGATCAGGATCAGGGAATCGTTAACCACAACGCCGACCAGCGCCAGAATGCCGACCAGAGACAGGAACTGCACGTGCAGCCCCATCAGCGAGTGCCCCACAATCACGCCGATCGCAGAGAACGGGATGGACAGCATGACCACGATGGGGTCGAGCAAAGACTTGAACAGAACAGCCAGAATAAAGAAGATCAAAATCAGGGCGACGGTAATCGCGAACCTCATTTCTGCAGTCGCATCCAGCGCTTCCTGCTTCTCGCCCAGATAAATCAGCTCCAGGTCGTCTCGATAGGCCAGACGCTCTCCGAATTCCTGATCCACCAGATCCGTCACCGCCCCCGCAGTCGTAATCTGATCGTCCACATCCGCGGACACCGTGATCATGCGCTGGCCGTCTCGCCGGTGCACTGAAGTCAGACTGCGCGTCTTCTGAATCTCGGAGACATCCTCCAGATACACCGTGCCGTTCCCCGTCACCACCGGAATCCGGCCAAATTGGTCGGAACTCCCGCGGGTCTCCGGTTCATACAGAAGGCGAACCGGGATCCGGTGGTCCAGAAAACTGGTGTGCAGCACTTTCTGTCCCTGATAACCCACCCGCACCGCTTCACTCAGATCCGCCTGGGTCAGCCCCAACTCCCTGCCGCGATCATTCAGCTGGTACTGATACTCGATCTTCCCGGGCACCAAGTTGTGCTGCACGTCCTCGACGCCGTCGAGTTTGCGCAGAAAATTCTCCAGCCTGCCGGCTTCCAGAAGCAGTACATCGAAATCCTGCCCAACCAGGCCAATCTCGATGTCGGAGCCCGGAGGACCGGTTTCCGGACTCATGACAAGCAGACGCTGGATTCCGGAAATGGCTTTCAGGCGTTCGCGCGTCAGTGCCAATAACTCGCTGTTGCGCCGCTCGCGCGTGCCGGCGTCATCAAAATCCAGGCTGATGATCGGGTTGACGTAGGTCTCGAGCCAACCTTCCGGAGCCGAACGCGTCAGCTCCACATTGAGGTTCAACTGATTGCTGCCGTAATTCGGCTTTTCCCCGAACAGGGAGAATCCGACATTAGTCTGAATGCTGCGGATTTCGTCCGGACGCAGGACCTCACTCAGTCCTTCTTCCACCCTGCCGGCAAGTCGGGTGGTATCCTTCAGGCCGTAGGTGCTTGGCGCCTCGATATTGATGGTGAATTCGTCCACATCGATGCCGGGAAATTGGGAGTACGACAGCCGGGTCATGCCCCAGATCACCGTAATGCACAACAGGCCGATGGTCCCCAGAATAACCAGATAGCGGTTGTGCAAAAACCCTTCGAGAATCCTGCTGTAGCGCTCCTGCACCGCTTCCCAGAGTTGGTCCCGCCGCCGTCGGCCGTGCCGCAGCCGAAGCATCTCGGCCGAGTGGCTCGGCAGAATCAGGAAGGCTTCGATCAGCGAACCCACCAGCGCCGCAATCACCACCACCGGGATCACTTCCACATATTTGCCCAGAATCCCGCCGATGTTGAACATCGGCAGAAATGCCGCGACACTGGTCAGAATCGCCGCCACCACCGGCCACATCACCTCGCGCGCGCCGCGTTCCGCCGCCACATGCGGCTCATGGCCCTCTTCCAGATGGCGATAGGTGTTCTCCGCAATGATGATGGCATCGTCCACAACCAGACCGAGCGCCACCAGAAAAGCGATGGAACTGACCAAATTAATCGTGTGGCCCAACAGAGACACCAGAATCACTCCGGTCAGCATCGCCAGCGGGATGCCCAAAGCGGTAATCAGGGCAACGCGGAAATTGAGCAGGAAATACATCGCAAGCCACAGCAATATCAGCGCCACAAGACCGGCGGACTTCAAGGTCTTGAGGCGGTTGTCAATCCAGGTGGAAGTGTCGCGGGCCACGCCGTATTCAATGCCGGCCTCACGCGGCAGGCTGGCCAGCAAATCGCGAATCTGGCGGGAAACTTCGGCGGAAGAACCGTGGTCGGTCTTGAACACGAACAACCCCACTGCAGGCGCCCCATTGAAGCGCCCGGCCGTCTGCACCTCTTCCAACTGCAGCGAAATGGTGGCCAAGCTCTTCAGCCGCATCTGCCCGCCCTGAACATTCCCGCGCACCACCACATTCCCGATCGCCTCGATGTCCTTGGCCCCATGGCCCCGGAGCAGAATGTCACCCTCGCGCGCATAAATCGTGCCGCCCGGGGTGTCGCCCAGGTTGTCGCGCAACGCGGCCTTGACTTCCTCCAGACTGACGCCCAGCGAACCCAGCTGGCGCGGATCGACCTGAAGCCACATCTCCCAGTCACGCTCGCCAGTACTCAAGCGGACTTCAGAGACACCCGGGACCGACAATACTTGCTGGCGCAGCCACTGCGCCTGCTCGTGAAGCCGAAACTCCGAAAC
>RKRZ01000084.1 GCA_007571105.1 Gammaproteobacteria bacterium | reverse complement strand
TCTCGATTGTGTGTCACCCGCGCAATCCTCATGTGCCGACCGCACATTGCAACGTGCGATTTTTCTCGGCGGAAGTAGGGTCCGCGGAGCCAAAATGGTGGTTTGGCGGCGGTTTTGATCTGACCCCGTACTACAGCGTCGCGGAGGATGTTCGACACTGGCGCGAGCACGCCGAACGGGTTTGTGCGCCGTTTGGCGATGAGGTTTATCCGAAGTTTTCGAAGTGGTGTGCGGAGTATTTCTATTTGCCGCATCGGGGAGAGTCTCGGGGGATTGGGGGACTGTTTTTTGACGACCTCAATGAATGGGGTTTTGCCCGGTGTTTTGCCTATCTGCAAGCGGTGGCGGACGGATTTCTTGAGGCTTATGCGCCGATTGTAGAGCGCCGCAGAGGGGTGGCCTATGGGGAGCGCGAACGCGCGTTTCAGAAGTACCGTCGCGGACGTTATGTTGAGTTCAATTTACTGTACGATCGCGGTACGCTGTTCGGGTTGCAGAACAGCCGACGTGCGGAATCCATTCTGATGTCGCTGCCGCCGGAGTGCGCCTGGAGTTATGACTACACTCCCGAGCCGGGCTCACCGGAAGCCGTGATGATGTCGCGTTTTCGGGGTCAGGAAGACTGGGAGTAGGGCGCGATCTCGAATTACTCCACCGTGATTTGGATGGTCTCCGATATGATGGGCGGATCGTGTGGAATATGCGCGTAGTCGCCGAGCACTAGTTGCAGTGTGTAGGAGCCGGGCTCAAGTTCAATTTCGGTTTCCGTCTGACCGCCGCCGAAATGGCGAACCTGGTCTGTCGTCGGTAGCGGCATGCCCAAATCAACTTCCGGGTTGTTAATCAGCAAATGATGGTGTCCGGTGTTGGCCTGATTAATCCCGGCAGGCGCGACGCCCATATTGCGCAGACCGAACGAAATGATGATCGGAGACGACACGGTGGCGCCGTCCTGTGGGGCAATGAAATAGACGTGGGCGCCTTCAGGGGCGGCTTGTCGGGGCATTTCGGCGAATGCCGGCATGGAGATTGCGGCAAAACACCATAAGGCGGCGGATCTCAGGCGCATTTCAGAACCCCGGCATCGGTTTGGAGCGAATTGCCAGGATTATATCAACGAGCGTGATTAGAAAAAGCACCGCAAACAGAATCAAAGTCAGCGTCGGAATCGACAGCCCCAGGAAAGTCCACTGAATGTCTCCGCAGTCGCCATCGCCGCGCAGAGCGGAGGCGACCGCTCCCTCAATTCCGATCTGTTCCATCAGGTCCCAGAACCCGGCGCCGCATTCGGCCAGGCTCTCGGCAGGCGCATGCTGCAAATACACGTGTCGCCCGGCCACGCCCAAGCCTCCAATGCAGAATCCCAGCGCGCCGATGTCGTAGCCAATGCGGTCGCGTCGATCCGGATTTCGCAGCCAGGCAAAAGCGAACACGACGGCCAGCGTGCCAAAAAGAAAGCGATCGAGAACGCACAAGGGACATGGCTCAAGGCCGAGGGTGCGTTCCAGATACAGATAGGCAAAAGCCAGCGCGCCCAGACACAGGCTCAGGCCGATCAGATGAAGCGAGGGGATTCGATCCATTGCGGGCATTGATTGTAACCCGCTATCGCCGGGCGCACGTAATTCGAGGTTGCGCAGAAAGATCCGGCAGAGTCTGTGCCCGGCCCCACCCGGCTCGCTGGACGATGCGCCGGCATACGGCGCCTTGAGTGTTGCCGTGTTCCATGACCAGTCGTCCTCCTTGGCGTGCGTGCTGGCGCCCGCGCCGAGCAAGGATGCGAAATGCTTCAGTTCCTTTCTGGGCAGCAATCAAGGCATGTCGGGGTTCGCGACACACTCCTGGCCCCTGCAGGTGTTCGTCGTGGGGAGCGATGTAGGGAGGGTTGGCCAGAATCAGGTCGAAGCGGCCCTGCGGCCAGATCTTTCTCCAGTCGGCATGGACGAGGTGTAGGTTTCGTATCCGCAAAGCCAGCGCGTTGCGGCGAGCAAGATTCAGTGCCGTGCGCGAGCAATCCAGCGCCGTAATCCGGCAATCTGGCCGAGCACGAGCAATAGCCAGGGCCAGAGCGCCGCTGCCGGTTCCCCACTCCAGAATGCGTGCGCGCGGCGGGAGTGCGCTTAGCGCTTTGGCAACCAAAGTCTCGGTCTCCGGCCGGGGCGCCAACACATGCTGGTTCAGGCGCAAGCAGAAGTCCAGGAATTCGGCCCGTCCACATAAATGGGCGACGCTGTAGCCATGTTGGCGTTGGCGAATCAAATAATTTCCGCGCGCTCGTTGCTCCTGTGTGAGCTGCCACTCCGGATGTGCGGCCATCCAGGCTCGGGAACGTCCAAGCGCATGACCCCAGAGCCACTCGGCATCCACTTGGGGCGTGTCGCTGCAGGGTTTCAGGTCCTTGTGCGCAGCCTGCAAGGCGTCGCGCAGAGTCGTGTTTTCAGGCAAGGTCTTCGGAGGTTTCCTGCAGGCTTTCGCTGCGGAATTCGTGGCGCAAGGGTTCGATGATCTCTTCCAATTCTCCTTCAAGAACTTCCTGGAGGGAATACACCGTCAGCCCGATGCGGTGATCGGTGAGTCGGCTTTGCGGGAAATTGTAGGTGCGGATGCGTTCGGAACGGTCCCCACTGCCGACCAGTGCACGGCGTCGGCTAGATTCTTCTTCAGTGCGGCGCTGGCGTTCCTGATCCAGTAGCAGTGCGCGCAACAGCGACAGGGCCTGTTCCTTGTTGCGGTGTTGAGAGCGTTCGTTTTGGCACTCAATGGATAGTCCGGTCGGCAGATGCGTGATGCGCACGGCAGAGTCGGTTTTATTGAGGTGCTGGCCTCCGGCGCCGGAGGCGCGGAAGCGGTCGATGCGCAAGTCTTCTGCAGGAATCTCCAACTCAACCGCAGCCTGCGCCTCAGGCAGCACGGCGACGGTGGCCGCCGAAGTATGGATGCGGCCTTGCGATTCCGTTTTCGGAATCCGTTGCACCCGGTGGGTGCCAGACTCAAATTTCAGATGCGCATAGGCGTCCTTGCCCTGAATGCGCGTGACGACTTCGCGAAATCCTCCCTGCTCGCTTTCATGGGCACTTAGCAATTCCAGAGACCAGTTCTGACGCTCGGCGTAGCGGGCGTACATTCGGTAGAGGTCTGCAGCAAACAAGGCGGCTTCCTCGCCCCCGGTACCAGCGCGGATCTCCAGAAACACGTTGCGCGAATCGTAAGGATCCGGCACCATCAGCAAACCCTTGAGCTCTGTCTCCAGGGCTTGGATCCTCTGGGTCAATTGTTCGCGCTCCTCGCCGACCAGAGTGCGCCATTCCGCATCAGGGGTCTCCTCCGGGCGCATGTCTCCAAGCGCTTCGAGTTCCTGTTCGCAATGGCAGTGCTTCTCGTAGCATTCGGCAATGGGCGCCAATCTGGCCAGTTCGCTCATGGATTCCCGATAGCGCTCGCGATCGGCGGCCGCATCGGGATGGGACAGTTCCCGCTGGAGTTGGGTATGCCGCGCGACCAGACTCTCCAGGCGGTCCCGCAGGGTGTCTTTCATGACTCCGGAGAATCGTCGAGCTTCAGCAGGCGGCGCATGGAGCGCAACAGAATCTCATCTTCATCCTGGCCGGCCTCGCTCAGCACTTGCGTGGGCGTGTGCGTGAGGCGGTTGCACAGGGTGTGGCTCAACCAGTCCAGCACCTCTTCCGGGGTTTGCCCCTGCGCCAGCCGTTTCTTCGCCTGCATCAGAGTCTCGTCGCGCCGTTCCTGCGCCTGTTTTCGATAGTTGCGGATCAGGCTGAAAGCGGACTCGCTCTTTTCTCGTCGTATGCTGGCTTCGATCTGGCGATCAATGATCGCGCTGGCTTCCTCGCGGGCGCGCTCGCGAGATTTCAGGTTTTCCTCAACGACGCGCCGCAGGTCATCCAGCGTGTACAGATACACGTCCGGCAGATTGCCGATTTGCGGCTCGATGTCGCGCGGGACGGCCAGATCCACCATGTAGATGGGCCGGTGTTTGCGGTGTTGAATGACGTCTTCGACCAGCCCCTTGCCCAGCACCGGCAGGGGGCTGTTGGTGCTGCTGATTACGATGTCGGCGTCTTTCAGCGCCTGTTCGATATGCGAGATGGGAATGGCGTGCGCCAGCAATTCGTTCGCCAGGCTTTGCGCGCGCTCCAGACGACGGTTGGCAATGGTGAGGTGGCCGATGTGCCGGTCATGCAGATAGCGCGCGACCAGTCGAGCGGTCTCGCCGGCACCGATGACTAATGCTCGTCGATCTTCCAGCCGATCAAAGAACTGCTGGGTCAGGGAAATGGCGACATGCGCCAGCGATACCGGATTGCGGCTGATTTCCGTATTGGTGCGAACCTCTTTGGCGGTGGAGAAGACCTGTTGCGTGAGGCCGTGCAATTTGCTGCCCAGGGTACCGGCTGCATCGGCATCGCGCGAGGCTTGCTTGAATTGGCCCAGAATTTCGGTCTCGCCGAGTACCATAGAGTCAAGTCCGCTTGCGACTTCGATGGCATGGCGGATGGCATCTTGGTCCGTGCGCAAATACAGCGAGTCGCGCAATTGATCGCGATCTACGCGATGCCACTGGCACAGCCAGTCGAGCACCGCCTCGACATCGGCTCCCTGTGTGAGGCTGAAATACAATTCGGTGCGGTTGCAGGTGGACAGAATCATGGCTTCCTCGACCTGAGGCAGCGTGTTCAATTCCTGCAGCGCGGCGTGCAGCGAATCCGGCGTGAACGCGATTTTTTCGCGCAACTCCAGTTGCGCGGTGCGGTGGTTGATCCCGAGGATGGCAAGGGCCATAAGCAAACGTATGGGAAGTTTATGGGTGAGCCGCCTGTTTTGCTTGCCAAGTAAAATGGCGACTGTGCCTTTAATTTTACGCCAAGATCAACCTTGCGCTGCGGGTTTTACAGCGTTCTGTTGCCATTTCCGCAGGCGATTATGGCCCGTTGTCTTGCTGTTGGGGGTTGGATGTCAGCCCGCAATGGAGTCTCTGGAGGTGTCGGGCGCGCCGGAAGATCCGCTGGCGGAGCTGGTGTACGAATTGTTGCAGGGCGAAATGTATGGCTATCGCGGCGAGTTGTCGCAGGCCTTCAAACATTACCATCAAGCGGCCAAGCAGACGCAAGATCCGGACATTGCCCATCGTGCGGTTGAAATTGCGCTGTGGATGAATGATTTTGCGCGTGCGGAGCAGGCGATTGCGCGCTGGCGTGAGTTGATTCCGGAAGACCCGCGGCCCTGGCGCGTATTGGGGTCGATTTATGCAGCGCAGGGGAGAATTGAGGGAGCCGTTGCGGCTTATGAGAAGGCTATAGAAATGGGCCGTACGGCGCAGGGGCTGAGCATGGTCGCAGTGGCCAATTCTCTGTCCATCGAAGCGGCCCGCCCCCATCGGCTGAAGGTATTTCGCGCGCTGTTGAAGGTCTATCCGGATGATCCGCATGCCCACTTGCATCGCGCGCTTGCGGCCAAGGAGGAAGGATTGCTGGAGGAAGCGCTGATTGCCATCAACGATACTTTGCAACTGCGCGGCCATTGGGCGCGGTCCATTGCTCTCAAGGTGGAGGTTCTGCAAGCGCTGGAGCGCGATGATGAAGCCGTCCGAACCTTGCGGCGCGCCTTGATGCTGCAGACAGAAAATCCATATGGTTTGCGCCAGTTGCTGGTCAATTTGTTGAGCGGGAACGACCGGGCTGAAGAAGCGCTGGAAGCGTTGTTGCCATTAGTCCGCCAGGACCCGGACAACCCGAGCCTGCAGGCGAAGCGCGGGGTTTTGGCAATGGCGGTGGAAGATTGGGAGCAGGCGCGTCGTGCTTTTCTGAAGTTGCGCCACAATCCCCGTTCTCTGGTGGCCTCGCGGCCGACCTCGTTCAATCATTCGGTCAGTTCCTATTTTCTGGGCGTTCTGGCGGAGCATGACGGCGATATTCAGGGGGCGATTGATTACTACTACCAGGTCGAGGAAGGCGACTATGTGGGGGAAGATCGATATTTCCACAAATCCCGCGCCCGAATCGGCGAGTTGCTATGGACTGAGGGGCAGGTGGAGCACGCACGGATGCATCTACAGGTGAGCCGGGCGCTCAGCGTGGAGGACGAGAGCGTGGTGTATCTGTATGTTGCCGAGGCGGACATGCTCTACGGCAACAGCGAACATGCGGCCGGCTATGCGTTGTTGAGTGAGGCTCTGGAGCGTTATCCCCAGAATGACATGTTGCTGTACAGCCGCGCTTTGCATGCCGAGCGATTGGGGCGACTGAGTCAGTTGGAAGCTGATTTACGCAAAGTCTTGGCAAAAGACCCGGATCATGCTCGGGCTCTGAATGCGCTGGGTTATACCTGGGTGGACCATGGCATCAATCTGGAGGAGGGCATGGCCTACATCCAGCGCGCTCACGAGCAGCTCCCTGAGGATGCGGCAATACTCGACAGCATGGGATGGGCCTATTACCGCTTGGGGGATCTGGTGCGTGCCGAAAGCTTTTTGCGTCGGGCGCAGACGATGATGCCGGAGGCTGAGATTACCGCGCATCTGGTTGAGGTTCTGTGGAAATTGGGCCGGCACGAGGAAGCGCGCCGTTTGTACCAGAGTGCGGTGGAGCAGGACCCGGATAATGAGTTTCTGGAGCGTGTCGCCCGACGGTTCCCCTTATGACGCGGCAGTTGGGCATTTTGTGGCTGGCTCTGTTGCTCGGTGCCTGCGCCCCGTTGCCGACTCCTGAACTTCCGGATGCGCAACAATTGCAGGCCCAATGGCAACGTCATGTTGCCCAGGTGGAAGCCATGGAGCAGTGGGGGTTGCGTGGGCGTTTCGGTGTCATGTGGAGCGAGGGGCAATTGGAGGGCTCGGTAATCTGGCGCCAGCACGGCAGCGCATTTGACGTGGCGCTACGCGGGCCATTTGGGGCAGGAGCCATGCGTCTGATCGGGGATTGGGAAGCCGACGAAGTGATGCTGCAGAAGGACGGGCAGGAATACACCGGTGCGCTTGCGCCATTGATGCGGGAGCATTTGGGAGTGGAATTGCCGCTTGCAGACTTGGCGCGATTGGCGCGGGGACTGCCGTTGTCCGAAGAAGCGCGGCTTGAATACGACGCGCAGGCCCGCGCCCGTCGCATTGAACAAGGCAGTTGGGAAGTGGAGTACGAGGAATACGGGTGCTGTGATGAGCCGCCCCTCCCGGAACGTCTCCGGTTTCAGCGGGATTCATTGCGCGGTGTACTGGCGGTGATCCAGTGGACTCGGGAATGAGCATGGAACTTCACGCTCCCGCCAAACTCAATTTGATGCTGCACATTACAGCGCGGCGTGAGGATGGCTATCACGAAATCCAGAGTTTGTGCCAATTGATTGACTGGGCTGATGCGCTGACTTTGGAGGCGCGTTCGGACCGCGAGGTGGTCTACGCCGATGACACGCAGGGACGATTGGAAGTTGAAGAGAATTTGTGTGTGCGCGCAGCGCGATTGGCGATGGCGTGTCACCCGGAAGGCTGTGGTGTTGAAATGTTCCTGAACAAGCGCATCCCTTGGGGTGGAGGATTGGGCGGAGGCAGTTCGGACGCTGCCGCAATATTGCATGGGCT
>RKRZ01000169.1 GCA_007571105.1 Gammaproteobacteria bacterium | reverse complement strand
GCAGTAGATTTTGCGCGTACAGTAACATTACTGAATAGATGGTTTCTAGGCATAAATTTGCCCATTATTGGGCTCGCACCTGGTGCAAGTTTGGCAATCAAGAAATGGCCAATTACATCATTTCGGGAATTAGCCCCGGATGTTTTTGGACGATGGGTATTTTCTATGTGTTCTTGGTTCGAAATCAGAACGCCCCTTAGGGCAGGTTATTGAAAAAGCTGTACCAGGTAAGGCATTAAATCTTTGCGGAAAGACTTCTATTGATGAAGTCAGCGACCTCATTGCCGGATTTCGGGCAATGATCTCAAATGATTCAGGTTTGATGCATGTCGCTGCTGCCGTTGGCATTCCTGTGACTGGTCTTTATGGACCCACAAGTCCACAGACACACCCTCCTTTGGCTGTTGCCCGCGAGATCATTTGGTCTCAGGCTGTATGCAGTCCATGTATGAAAAGAGTGTGTCCTTGGCGTGCCCACTCCTGTATAGAAGATATTGCACCGGAAGACGTGTACGGCAAGGCGCAGAACTTATTGGCATGAGAGCCAAATAGTTTCCCCTCATGAATTTTCCGACATTCGTTATAAATCTGGATTGTTAGGCCTGAAAGATGGCAAGCGATTTCACAGAATCTCAAAAAATTGGGAATATCGCCTGTTCGCATATCAGCCATAGACGGAAGAACGGTACATGTCAAGATGACGTTGCGCAATCAGCGCAGGGGCATATTGTTTTGCCCGCTCAATTCCGGCTTGGCTCATGTGTTGCCGAAGTTCACTGGATTGATATACATCAACGATTTGTTCCGCCAGTGCTTCCGGGTCACCGGGAGGGATCAATCTTCCACACTCTTCCGTAACCACTTCCGGAATTCCTCCCACGCTACTGGCTATGATCGGTATTCCTGCTCGCATGGCGTCTAAGAGTGAAGATCCTAAGGATTCTTGCAGAGAAGGGAATACGAACAAATCGAATGCACCAAACCATGTGCTTGGGACATCGCTCCACCCTGAAAAATGAACATTTGTTATGCCTTCGGCCTGCTGACGAAAGTCTTGTTCCAGTTTCCCGCTTCCAAGCAGCACAAATTGCAATTCCGGGTGCCTGAGTTCCAAGATGCCAGCCGCCTGAATCAGCACCTCATGTCCCTTCTCAGGACTGTCCATGGCGCCAACGTGACCGACTAAAAATTTTCCAGGGAATTGTGCGCGAACGGCAGTTGCAGCTTCTAAATCTGAAGAAACTGGGTTCCATGCATCTGGAATGCGAGAAATAGAAATTCCCGGGAACCGTTTTCTCAGAATATCTTCTACACATGCCGTCAAGGCAATAACGGTTTGAGCCCCTTGGTATATGGCAGTGTTATACCAGTTGTTGCCAAAGGGTTTTGTTAATCGTCGCGTGATCAAATACTTGTTGTGCCACAGGCAGGATGCAGCATGTGCTACTTGAGCGGCGTGTGCCTCGTGAGCATGCAGAAGAGGAACGCCACGACAGGCAAATAGCGCCGCCAGCCTACTACGGGCCAGCAGAACCTCAAGGTTGTCTGTATTCTTTAGGCGTTGCGCCAAGGGCCCACGCCGCGAGACAACAACTCGCTGTTTGAAAAACTTCTTTTCTGAGAGGGTTTGGATCAGAATTTCGGTTTGCCGTTCGCCTCCTCGCAATTTGGAATCACGTGTCAGGTTGAGGTGGCAGACCGCCACAGCATCCAGTCGCACTTTTCGGAACAATTTGAGATGATATTGGGGAGATTGTGTAGCGCGACGCCGCAGTAGCCAGAATATTCCAATCAACCGACGATATTTGCGTGAGGCGTACCATGTGGTTCTCCCCCAGCCCCAAAACAATTTCCATATCAAGCGGGTGTCCCAAGTCAGATCGTCCGCTAGATTAGGGGCAACCCTGATTTCAACCAAAGAGCCATCATTCAGACGAAGTTCGTCTCTAAGTCGGCATGTCGCAATAACCTCGACAATGTGCAACGGATGTCCGCGGCCACGCGATATGAGGCAACGCAGTCCATTGATTTCGGCAGCCCAGTAATAAGCGCGGCCTTCTTGGGGAATGACTGTGCGTTCTGGCTTGAAGCGTATCGGTTGTTCGAGAGCGACGTTCAGCGATCCCTGATATTCTAGTCCTCCCAGGAAATCTCGAATCGGTTTGGGCAGATCCACTGCCTGCGCTGCGGTTCCGTAGCCACTGATGACGCAGCCCCGAAAACTTAGATCTGATTCGGGCATAGGCAAATGGTGCGCGAGTTGTTTTATGTGTTTGAGTTGTTCAGACAGTCGCACAAGCGCTGGCGCACGTGCTCTAGTCCCATTTTGGTGCGGGCCGAAACTAAATTCGTTTGTGTCTCACACTCTTTCTGTACAGCCCGCTGCGTCTGCAGTGCCTGGCTGTGTGAGAACTTGTCAGCCTTGTTGAGTAAAAGGTCCACAGGAAGTTTCTGGGCCGCACACCACTGTAATAGCAATCGGTCGCTATCGCGTAAAGGATGGCGGACGTCCATGATGAGCATCAGGCGTATCAGACTCTGCCGACGTGTTAGGTAGTCTTCCACCATCTTTTGCCACCCGGCGCGCTCATTGCGTGACACCCGCGCGAATCCATAGCCGGGCAAATCCACTAGTCGCCTCTCTTCATCAATCCTGAAAAAATGAAGCAATCGAGTACGGCCGGGTTCGGAACTGGTGCGTGCGATGCCGCGCCGCTCACATAAGGCATTAATCAGACTGGACTTCCCGACATTGGAGCGACCCGCAAATGCGACTTCCACACCTTGGTCCGGGGGACAGTCTTCCAGTCGCGGATGGCCTGACAAATATTCAATTCGGCGCAGATCCAGACTCATGATGGCTTTGGGGTAGGCCAGCGAGGCCTTGGGAGATGTTGGCAGGGTGTGCGCGAACTGGACGCATTCTATCTTATGGGGCTATTTCGCACTTGGTTTTTGCCCTTAATTTCTAGTCAATAGGAATGTGTGCAATGTCAGAAAGATAATAGAAATTTAGCCTTGGCTGTATAATTGCGGCCCGATTCCGATGGCCTGGTTTCTCTTATCCCCAATGAGTCAATTTTGCGCTCGTGTGCTATTCGCGCTTGCAATATTATTCCCGGCTTCTGCGACATTTGCGGCTGGAGATCCTGCAGCAGGACAAGCGCTTTCGGCAACCTGTGGCGCCTGTCACGGAGTTGACGGCAACAGCATAAATCCGGAATGGCCCAGTTTGGCAGGTCAGGGCGAACGCTATATGGTTACCGCGTTGCGTCAATTCAAGTCTGGAGAGCGCGGAAATGTATTAATGAGCTCCCAGGCTGCATTGCTGTCCGAACAAGACATTTTGGATGTCTCCGCATACTATGCGAATCAGACTCCGAAAATCGGGACTGCTCAAGGATCCGAGAAAATGCTGGAGTTGGGGCAATTAATCTACCGCGGTGGCATCCTTAGCCGGAATCTTCCGGCCTGCATTGCCTGCCATGGACCAAGTGGTTCCGGAAATGCCCCCGCCGCTTTTCCGCGGCTTGCCGGGCAACATGCGACTTATCTGATTACGCAATTGAAGATCTTTCGTGAAGGCTATCGCCCGCACAAAGACCACACCCGCCAGAATTCCATGATGAATTCAATTGCTTCTGACATGACGGATGCAGAAATCGAGGCGGTCTCGTACTACATTTCGGGCTTGTATTGATGCTGCGCTTTCGCGCCCTGATGATGCCCTTGGGCATTTTGTTTGCTGCATCCATCGCGGTTGCAGAAGAAGATGCGGCGGTCGTTTCTTATGAAGAGGGTACGCACTACACAGTTGTTTTCGGTGTGCCGGCACCCGAGGCGCCCGAAGGCAAAACCGAAGTGCTGGAATTTTTTTGGTATGGCTGTCCGCACTGTTTCAAACTCGAGCCGCTGTTGAAAAAATGGCTCGAGGAGCGCGCCGACACCGTACATCTGCGTCCGGTCCCCGCTGTCTTCAGCGCACGTTGGACCACGGGAGCACGGCTTTACTATACGCTGGAAGAGATCGGTCGACTGGACTTGCATACGACCGTGTTCTATCTGATACACGAACAGGGGCGCTCGATCAAAAGCAGCGAGAGCATTGCCCGGATGCTTGAGCCGTTCGGAATCGACACACAGAAATTTATGGAAGTCTTCCTCTCCCAGGCGGTAACGGATCGATTGGAAGCAGAAGCCAAGGAATTGCCCAAGCAGTATGACATCCGGGGCGTCCCCTCATTGGCAGTGAATGGCCGTTATCTGGTGACCTCTCCAAACGCAAGCACACGCCAGGAAATGCTGGACATTGTGGACTACTTGATTCGCGAAACCCCATAATCCCGACATCATCTCGGGAGCCATCACCCGAACGCACAAAAAATCGGGCGGAAGCAATGCACTTCCGCCCGATTTGCATTAGGTGGCTCCGGCACAATAGGGTGGCTTCGAACCGGAGCCGTATCGCGAGTCGGCAGGGGAACCAACTGCGATAGCAACTGTATTCGCTCTATGCGAGTGGGCGTATTGTACTCAACTGCGAAAGCATAGCAACAGAAGGGGCGGGAATGGCCGAAAACGATCTTCAGGCATTCGAGCGCATGGTCGAGCGAATACTACGGGAAATTCCTACGGAATTCTCCCGCTACATCAAGCCTCTCGCAATTCAGGTGTGCGATGTGCCGGATGACAGGCTCTGTCGGGAGATGCAACTGGACGATCCCATGGAACTCCTTGGCCTCTACCAAGGCGTCGATCTGGAGCAGAAGTCCATCGAGGATGTCCCTGAGGATCTGGACCGTGTCTATCTGTACCGGCTTCCTTTACTGGAGTACTGGAGGGAAGAGGGCGGACTGCTTGAGGATCATGTGCGTGAGACGCTGCTCCACGAGATCGGCCATCACTTTGGATTTTCGGATGCCGACATGGAGAGAATTTGCGCCGAAGCCAGAAGCGAGCACGCCCGCAAACCTTGATTTCCAGCGCTAGTGCGCCTGGTCCCAGTTATCCGCCCATTTCGCGTCGACGACAAGTGGCACGCTCAATTCCATCGCCTGTTCCATGCGCGTGCAAACACCTTGGGTGACTTCTTCAGCTTGCGCTTGAGGTACTTCCAGCACCAGTTCGTCGTGCACCTGCATGATCAGTGCGCAATCAGGATGTTCTTCAGTCAGCCAGCGGTGGACGTCGATCATTGAGAGTTTGATGATGTCGGCAGCCGTCCCCTGCATCGGCGCATTGATGGCAAGACGCTCTGCATGGCGGCGGATATTGTGGTTTCGCGACTGAATGGTGTCGATATACAGACGCCGTCCGCACACCGTCTCGACATAGCCGCGCTCTTTCGCTTGCTCTTTTACCTGTTCCATATAGTCGCGCACCTTGGGGTAGCGCTCGAAATACAGGTCGATATATTGCTGGGCCTTTGCTTGCGGGATACCCAATTGACGGGCCAGGCCAAATCGGCCCATGCCGTACATCAACCCGAAATTAATCGCTTTTGCATGTCGGCGCTGTTCATCGCTGACGGCGTCTGGGCTGGCACCAAACACTTCGGAGGCCGTTGCTCGATGCACGTCCATCCCGTCGGCGAAGGCCTGATTCAAGGCGGGGTCTTGTGAAATGTGCGCCATAATCCGCAACTCAATCTGCGAGTAGTCTGCCGCCACCAGCATGCGTCCCTTTGGTGCTGCGAATGCCTGGCGTATGCGCCGGCCTTCGGCGGTGCGAATCGGGATATTCTGCAGGTTGGGGTCTGAGGAAGACAGCCGCCCCGTTTCTGTTCCCGCCTGATGGTAGGAAGTGTGCACCCGCTGAGTTTCCGGATTGATCATTTTCGGCAGTTTCTGCACGTAGGTATTGAGCAGTTTGAAGCGTTCCCGATAATCCAGAATGATTTGCGGCAACTTGTCTTCACGCGCCAGGTTCGTCAGCACTTCCTCATCCACCGAATAAGAACCTCCGCGGGTTTTCTTGATTGGTTTTAGTCCGCGTTCCTCAAACAGGATGTACTGCAGGTCTTTGGGGGAACTCAAGTTGAATTCCCGACCGCATTCCTCAAATGCCTGCTCCTTAATGTGCTTCAGCTCCTTTGACAATTCCTTGGCGTGCTGCGCAAGCGCGTCGGTATCGATGGCCACGCCATGGCGTTCCATGTTCGTCAACACCAGCGAAAGCGGCAATTCCATCTCTTCATAAATCTTTCGCAGGCCCTTCTCTTTCTCCAGCCGCGGCCAGAAAAGCTGATGCAGGCGCAGACTCATGTCGGCATCTTCTGCCGCATATTGCGTGGCTTTTTCGATGGCCACCTGATCAAAGCGCAATTGTGTTTTGCCGCGTCCTCGTCCGGTGACGGTGTCGTAGGAGATGGTCTCCACATTCAGGTAAATGCGCGACAGATCATCCAGGCTGTGCCGACTGTTGGCGGAAGCCTTGATCACGTAGGATTCCAGCATGGTGTCGTGGCACGGACCGGCCAATTCCATTCCATGCCGTAGCAAGACTGCACGGTCGTATTTCAGGTGATGGCCAATCTTGACGATTTTCGGATCCTGAAGCAAGGGAGCCAAATGTTTGACGACCGACTTCATCTCCAGTTGCCGATCGTCTCGCATGCTTGCGCGATCCGGCGAGTCCGTAAACAGCGGGACGTTTTCCTCGACGATTTCCCCGCCGGCGATCGTGTGGCCGATTGGAATGTAGGCGGCTTCCGTGGTGGCCACCGACACCGAGATGCCGATCAGTGTTGCGCGTTGCGGGTCTAGGCTGGTGGTTTCGGTGTCGACAGTGAACGCGCCTGCCTTGCGAATGCGCGAAACCCACTGCTTCAGAGCGGCCTCTGTCAGCACTGTGGTATAGGTGGTGTCACTTTTCGCGCGGGGAATATCCCCTTCCGGCGTGTTGGATTGCAATTCCCGAAGGAACGAGTGCAGGTCATATTGATCGTAGAGTTCCTCGAGCAGTTTTCGGTCTTCCGTCTTGGGTTGCAGGTCCTCAACGCCCAGATCCAGTTCCACGTCGCACTTGATGGTGGTCAGTTGGCGGTACAGAGGCAATTTGTCCAGGCTTGCGCGCAGGTTTTCGCCGACCTTTCCGACGATTTCATCGGCATGTTCGATAACATTCTCCAGCGTTTCGTACTGCTGCAGCCAGCTCGCGGCAGTCTTGGGACCGACTTTGGGGACTCCTGGGATATTGTCGGCACTGTCGCCCGCAAGGGCCAGGTAATCGATAATCTGATCGGGATGCAATGAAAACTTCTGCTGCACGCCGGAGGAATCCCAAGGTTCGTGCAGGGTGTCGTGCAGGCTTACCTGTTCGTCGACCAATTGGGCCATGTCCTTGTCGCCACTTAGGATGACGACAGACATCTTCGCGGCCTTTCCTTGTTGCGCGAGCGTGCCGATGACATCATCGGCCTCCACGCCAGGGACCACCAGCAGAGGCAGGCCAAGGGCTTTGATGATTTGGTGCAACGGATCGATTTGCATGCGCAAGTCTTCTTCCATCGGCTTTCGATTGGCCTTGTATTCGGGATACAACTCGTTGCGGAATGTAGGCCCGGGTGCATCCATGACAATGGCGACCCGGTCGGGACGCACGAGGCGCTGGTGCTTTTGCAGCGCATTGACGACGCC
>RKRZ01000097.1 GCA_007571105.1 Gammaproteobacteria bacterium | reverse complement strand
ATCGGGACCTGGCGCGACAGAGTGCGTGTTTTTCCTGGGTGGTGGACCTGATGCTGTTGCGCTATGGCGGCAGCCTGAAGCGGCGCGAGCGCCAATCGGCGCGTTTGGCCGACATGCTGTCGGCCCAGTATCTGGCCGTGTGCGTGGCGCGGCGCCACGCCGCGGCCGGCGCTCCATCGGAAGATCGCCCCTTGCGAGATTGGGCGATGGCTGAATGCGGGCGGGATTTTGATGCGGCCCTGGCGGATTTGATTAATAACCTGGAGGACCGTCTGCTGCGCATGCTGTTGCGCGCAACCTGCATGCGGCTCAATGTCGGCTTGCCTCGCGTATCTGATGGCATGGATGCGGCGGCGGCCGCGTGCATTACGGCACCTGGCCCCGCACGGGAGCGTTTGTGTGCCGGACTTTATCAGGATACGGACAGCGGCAGCCGTGATGCGCAGTTGGAGCAGGCTTTTGCCGAGGCGGCGGAGATGGAGCCGATTCGCCGCGCCTTGCGCGATGCGTTGCGCGCCGGAAAGATTCAGGAGGATGAGACAGGCAGTGAGTTGAACCAGGCAGTGGCCTGCGGGGCGGTGACGCCTGAGCAGGCGGAGAGCCTGCGGGCTGCTGAGCGCCGGGTTGACGAAGTGATTGCCGTGGACGCATTTCCCCCGGAGCGATGGCAGTCAACGGCGTCGGACGAGGCGGAGTCATGAACGAGCCGCGTCCCGTCTATGTGGTGGACGGCCGACGGACTCCGATTCTGAAAGCTCGCGGTCGCCCGGGTCCGTTTGCGGCGAGTGACTTAGCGGTTGCCTGCGCGCGCGATTTGATGTTGCGCTACCCGTCTTCCCGAACGGCCATTGATGAAAGTGTCTGGGGCTGCGTGATGCCGAGCGCGGATGAAGCCAATATTGCGCGGATCATCAGTTTGCGCTTGGAACTTGATCCTTCGGTGCCGGCACAGACCGTGCAGCGCAACTGCGCGTCCGGTCTTCAGGCGCTCGACACCGCTGCCCAGCAGATTCGCCAGGGCCATGCCGAACTGGTCTTGGCGGGGGGGACGGAAGCGATGAGTCGCGCGCCGATTCTGATGCGCCCGGAATATGTGGCGTGGCTGTCGGATCTGTCTCGTGTCCGGTGGCCGTGGAGTTGGCTGAATGTGGCGCGGCGTCTGCGTCCCTCCATGCTGCGACCTGTTTTTGGCCTGAAATGCGGTTTGCGCGATCCGGTGGTCGGTTTGAATATGGGTGAGACCGCCGAGGAAGTTGGGCATCTGTTCCAGATTTCGCGTCATGAGATGGACCTGTTCGCGCTGGAGAGCCACGAATTGGCGACGCGGGCGCAGGAATCAGGAATTTTTGAAGACGAACTGGTCCCTCTGTACGATCACGAGGGTCGCACCTACGAACGCGACGATGGCGTGCGGCCGGACACGTCCATGGAGCAACTGAGCGCTCTCAAACCGGTATTCGACCGCGGAGTGGGAAAGGTCACAGCCGGCAACAGCGCGCAAATCAGTGATGGTGCGGCTGCCTTGTTATTGGCTTCGGAAGATGCCGTGGAGCGCTATCAGTTGCCGACGCTGGGTATTCTGCACTGCGTTCAGTGGGTCGGGCTGGAGCCGCAACTGATGGGGCTGGGGCCGGTGCATGCCATGCGGGCGTTGCTGGACCGGATTGACATGCAGGTGGAGGACATTGATTGTTTTGAGATCAATGAAGCCTTTGCCGCACAGGTGCTCGGCTGCCTGAAAGCCTGGAACAGCGAGTGGTATCAGTACGAGTGGATGGGACGCGATTCCTGTCCGGGTCCGATCGATAAGGATCGGCTGAATCCCCATGGCGGCAGCATTGCAATGGGGCATCCGGTAGGCATGTCCGGGGCCAGAATTGTATTGCATCTGCTCAAGCAACTGCGGCGCATGAAGGGGCGCTTCGGGATTGCCAGCCTGTGCATTGGAGGCGGTCAGGGGGGCGCGGCACTGGTGGAGGGTACGTGATGGACGCATGGCGGCATTGGCAGCTTGAACGGGATGAGAACGATTGCGTTGCCCTGTATCTGAAAGTCGAAGGGCGTTCGGCCAATGTGCTGCACTTTGGGGTTCTGAATGAGCTGGAATCGGTCATGGACTGGTTGGAGCAAGAGAATCCGGCGGGAGTGATTGTGGGCACGGAACCGGGTCGCGCATTTGCGCTGGGAGCGGATGTGGCCGAGTTTGAACGCCTGGAGCGGCGCGAAGATATTCTGCAAATGGTGCACAACGGGCAGGACTTGTTTGAGCGCTGGAGTGAACAGGAATTCCCCACCGTCGCAGCCATTCGAGGTTATTGCCTCGGTGGCGGATTGGAGTTTGCGCTGGCTTGCGATTATCGAGTCGCGGAGGACGATCCGGGACTCAAATTGGGCCTGCCCGAGGTGAAGTTGGGCATCCACCCCGGATATGGCGGCACTGTGAGGTTGCCGCAGGTGATCGGAGATTATGCGGCGGTGCGCATGATGATGACGGGACGAATGGTCACGGGCAAAGGCGCTACCGCCTCAGGTCTGGTGGATGCGGTCGTGCCGCAACGCCAGTTGTATCCGCAAGCCCGGCGGCTTTTGAAAAGCCGCCGCTTATCGCCCTCCCGTGCTCGTTGGTATCAGCGTTGCCCGCACGGTTCAATTTTGCGCCGGATCATCGCCATTCCGTATTACCGGAGTCTGCGCGCGGGGATCCAGGAGAAGCACTATCCGGCACCCTATCAATTGCTGCGCCACTGGCAGCGCATGCCGTTCAGCCCGTACCGGGCGTTGGAGGCGGAAGCCGAATCTTTGGCTGGGTTGGTAGAAAGTTCAAGCGGGCGTCAACTGGTCCGGCTGTTTCTGTTGCGCGAGCAGCTCAAACGACAACATTCCGACGGAGAAAAGGTTGCGCACGTGCATGTTATTGGGGCTGGAGCGATGGGCGGGGATATTGCAGCCTGGTGTGCGATGCAGGGGTTGCGGGTTACGTTGCAGGATACGGAACCAGCCCGCATTGCTCCGGCGTTGCATCGGGCGAAGCGCCTGTTTGCGCGCAAGCCGCACCTGGCGCGAGAATCCTGGGATCGCCTGATTCCGGATGTGGCCGGCAATGGCGTGGGGGCTGCGGATCTGGTGATTGAGGCGATCACGGAAAAATTGCAGGCCAAGCGGGAACTGTACCAGTGGCTGGAGCCGCGCCTGCAGCGGGGTGCGGTGCGTGCCACCAATACGTCCAGTTTGCCGCTGGAAGAGTTGGCGGAGGGCTTGCAGGAACCGCAGCGTTTGGTTGGCGTGCATTTTTTCAATCCGGTCGCACGTATGCCGCTGGTGGAATTGATCTGGCACGGCGAAGATCAAACGGCAGCACTGGCACGCGCCGGCCGTTTCGTGCGGCAAATCGACCGTGTGGGCGTGGTTGTGCGCTCCTCGCCGGGATTCCTGGTGAATCGAATTCTGATGCCCTACTTGCTGGAAGCGGCACGCTTGGTGGAAGAAGGCGTGAGCGCAGCCACAGTCGATCATGTGGCGAAAAATTTCGGCATGCCGATGGGACCGCTGGAATTGGCGGACATGGTGGGGTTGGATATCTGCTTGTCGGCGGGCGGTGTCATTGCGGCCGCTCACGGTTTGGAGGTCCCGTCAATTTTGCGCCAGCACACGGGCGAGGGGCGTCTGGGGCGCAAGAGCGGCAGCGGATTCTATCGTTGGAAGGAAGGACGCGCGGTCATTGGGAATCCGCGCAAAGCACCAAAGGATTGTGAGGACCGACTGATTTTGGGCATGGTTCGCGCGGCCGTGCATTGTTTGCACGAAGGGGTGGTTGCAGATTTCGATACGGTGGATGCCGGGGTAATTCTTGGCACGGGTTTTGCTGCATGGACCGGAGGGCCGCTGCAGATCGTGAAGACGACCGGAGTCGATCAGATTTGCGCGCGCCTGGAGAATCTGGAACAGGCATACGGCGGGCGGTTTGCACCCGGGCCCGGCTGGGATTCGCCGCAGTTGCGTGGGTCGGAGGGGTGAACACCGTCGCGCTATTGCAGCACGGAGACACCCTGGCGGGACTGTTTGAGGCTCGGGTCGCCGCAACGCCTGATGCACCGGCCTACATTGAATACAGCCGTTCTCTCGGCAGATGGTTTGAGCGCAGTTGGCGTTCGGTGTCCGATGAGGCGGGCCAGACTCAGGCATTTCTGAGGCAGTTGGGGTTTGAAGCCGGTGATCGCATCGGCATCATGGCGCGAGGCAGCGTCTATTGGGTTTGTCTGGACGTCGCCGCCGCCGGGCTTGGGATTGTGACGGTTCCCCTTTATTACCGGGACCGTGGCGGCAATGTGGCGCAAGTCATAAAGCAGTGCGGGTTGAAAGCTTTGTTTATCGGCGGTCCCACGGAATGGGAGCGTCTGGCTGAATCGCTGGAATTCCTTGATGCTGCGCCCCCGATTTGGAGTGCGACTGAAGTGCCGGGCTCCCGGGTGCGCGCATTTTTTGCCGAGCTTGCTGAAATTGAACACTGCGCGTATCGGGTCGATGCGATCGATGCACAGGCCGTAGCAACCATTGTGTTTACTTCCGGGACAACTGGGCGTCCCCGGGGCGTGCAGTTGACGCACGCCAACATTTTGAGCAATGCGGTTGCGGCGACTGAGGCGGTGCCGATTTCCCCGTCGGATCAGCTGCTGTCGTTTCTGCCGTTGTCGCATATGTTCGAGCGTACCGTAGGTTATTACGCGCCAATGCTGCACGGTTCTGTCGTCGCCTTTGCTCGCTCGGTGCAGACTCTGCGCGAGGACATTCTGCTGCACCCGCCAACGATTCTGGTTTCCGTGCCACGAGTCTACGAGAGAATCTATGGCAAGTTGTCCACTACGCTACCGCTGGAAAGTTCGTTTGGCCGGGTGTTGTTGTGGTTGGTGCGACGTCTGGGGATGAGCCGGCCGTTTTCACCATGGCGGTTGCTTGCGGCCTTGCCGGCTTGGTTGATGGCACGGCGCTTGCGCAAAGGATTGGGAGGGCGCTTGCGGCTTGCGATTACGGGCGGTGCCGCAATGAATCCGAAGGTCGCTCATTTTTTTGCCGGATTGGGCCTGAAAGTTCTTCAGGGTTATGGGTTGACTGAAACTTCTCCCGTCATTAGCGTCAATCGGGAGGAGGATGTCTGTGTGGAGACCGTCGGGCCGCCGCTCTCTGGGGTGGAGACCAGAATTTCTGAGAAAGGAGAATTACAAGTGCGCGGTCCCGGCGTTATGCGCGGCTATCTCGATGATGCAGAGGCGACGGCGGAGGTTATCGATGCAGAGGGCTGGTTTCATACTGGAGACTTGGCATGCTTCGAGGATGGTCACATTCGCATCATTGGTCGGGCCAAGGAAATTCTGGTGCTGTCGACCGGTGAGAAAGTGCCTCCGGAGAATCTCGAGCGCGCCTTGATGGAAGACCCGGACATCCGCCAGGCGTGGGTGACCGGAGACGGGCAACCATTTTTGGCGGCGGTGTTAATAATGCGAAAGCCCGCCGATGAGGAGGAGTTGGTGCAACGCGCGAACCGCCTGCTGGCGGCATTCCCGGGCTATGCGCGCATCCAGCGCATTCATGTGGGTGAAGAGCCGTGGAGCGAAGCCAATGGCGTGCTTACGGCAACGCTGAAATTGCGCCGCGGCGTGCTTCAGGAGCGCTATGCGCGTGTGCTGGAAGAGTTTTATGGGGAATAAGAATTTGCAAGTACACCAGCCGTATTTATTGGAGGCTCATCGAGTTTCTTGCCAACATCAAGCCGTAAGGCCCTGCCTTGACAGGAGGGGAGAAATTCCAACATGTCATGGGTTCATACAACAATGTCAGACAGAAATATGGCATAATAACTATGCCCACCTGCCATGTGTAGGAGGGGTATTCGAGGTCGTCTTGGTTGTATAACTAAGGCGACTTCAGTTTTTAAGGTCCTTAATTTCCCCTCACTCATTACTCTGTGAGTGGAATTTGTCTCGTTCCTTCTGTAGTTTTTCTCTGCGCTTCGGGTACTCAGTGCAATAAGCCGTTGTCAACAGCCAATAGTCTTTGCGCCTAGTTAACACAACTAGATACTCTTTGCGGTACCAAAGTAAGGCATTCACGTTAATGCCACGTGTATTTTCCCATTCATCAATGATCCTTGGGTTTCTGGCACTATTCTCAATCACCCAGCGCACCCACCGGATACGTTCACAACGACGAAGATCTGGCATTCGCTCCTCTTCGACGTGACCCGTTTGTACCAAATGCCAAAAAAGTTTCAAGTGGTTCTCGACTTTTTGGTCCCGACATCGCACTGGGAGTCCTCGAAACTGGAGATTTCCATGAACAATCTCTTCGATGAAGATACGATAGAGCTCGGTCTCGTAATCATCCCAACTCCCCCCGAAATCTTCTAAACGCAACAGATCAGGGGGGTGCACTCTCTGTTTCCGTCTGTGCGTTCCACACCAAGACATTGAATTTCTTGACCGATAAGTAAGAAGTCTTGATTAAAGCGTTGTCTCCCAGGTTTTGGTGCAATTGACTAATGAGGGTAGCCTTTGCGCTATCCCTTGAAACATTTCTATTGGCGTAGGTAAGGGCTCCTACAAGCAAGTCAGCAATCTGTAACAGTTCACTTTCATGCGACCGTACTTGTTGTATTTTTTCTACGTATGTGTTGCTGTAGCGAAGGTGGGCAGTCAATGCATTGTGCAGTGTGTTTGTCATTGGCCCTCCGCGTGTATCTTTAACATCTAAATAGATGTGGAAGTTATGCGCTTTTTGCTTTTCTAAAAGTGGCCTCAACATGGTGTAATACATTTTTGCGTACCATTCGTCATGAGATTGATTGAATTGGGGGTGATTCAGCAGGTGTTTGTCGGGAACCACTAGTCCACGAAAACTTAAACGATCATCAGAAAGGAAGAAATCTACTATCTCACAGTAAAAATCCAGCTTCGCAGGCGACACTTTGGTCCATTTGATTTCGAAATTAGGGGCGAATCCATGCTTGATCTTTAACGCACGGACAGCCTTAGATGCTGAGTGCACATCTGAGTGTTTGCACTGCACTGCACCCCAAGCGGTGACAGATATCCGGTCACGTTCCAGATGGCAACTCTCATCACAATAGATGTTGAAAACAGACATTTATGCGAGCCCTAAAAATCAGTGGTCCAAAATTAAAGTGCAACACTTTCTCCAATGAAGCAATAATACATCTTCTCTTCGCAGTTTTCAGTGGCTTCTTGTCTCATTCTGCGTGAGGATACTAGAAGCCCTCTATAATTCGTGAGTTGGGATAATATTGACACTGTTTTGACCCGGGTCGAGCAAGAGGGTAATGTCATGCGATCTTCGCAAGTTATCTTGATGGCTATGTCAGCCAAAGGGCGTAAGGCTCGGTTTGGTCCTGTCCAGATTCAAAAGCTTCTTTTTTTGCTCGATAAAGAAATTGCGCCCTACATTGAAGGGCCTCATTTCAGTTTTCAGCCACACCACCATGGTCCTTATGATGAGGTTATATCCAATCAGCTCAGTGCATTGTGCGATGTCGGATACGTTCGTATTTATCGCGAGGAGCACCATCGCACCTACGCCTTGACGGCATCAGGCTATAAGCAAGGGAAAGATATTCTGAGCACATTAACGAAGCCAGTGCGTCAAAAT
>RKRZ01000174.1 GCA_007571105.1 Gammaproteobacteria bacterium | reverse complement strand
ATCTGGACGGAATCGAACTGGATTACGGCAAGGAAGGACTCAACGAAGGTTTCCGCTTCACGAACCCAAATGAGAAAGCGCGATGCGGCTGTGGGGAAAGTTTCAGCATTTAAGCTGAACGACGGAGGCGGCGGTGTCGCTGCAACTTCCCCAAAATTACTTTGATCTGTTCGATCTGCCGTGTGCGTCTTCGGTGGACGAGGAGGAGTTGACTCGCCGCTACCGCGATTTGCAACGTGATCTGCATCCGGACCGTTACGTCAACGGGAGCGATCGCGAGCGACGCCTGGCTGCCGCGGCGGCCGCGCACGTCAACCGCGGCTACTACACGTTGAAAGATCAATATGACCGCGCTGCCTATCTGCTTGAATTGCAGGACATCAGTTTGGATGACGAGCGCGACACGACGGAAGACATGGAGTTTTTGATGCGCCAGATGGAATTGCGTGAAGCGATGGAAGAGTTGAGCACTCTGGATGAAGTCCAGAATTTTGATGTCCGGCTGGACGAAGATGCCGGCGCACTGTGGAGCGAGTTTGTCCAGCAATATGATTCCGAAAACTGGCTGCAAGCGCGTGAGGCTCTGCTCAAGCTTCGCTTCTATAGGCGCCTGAAGCAGAAAGTACAGGAAATTCAAATCCGCCTCCCCAGAGACTGAATATGGCACTGATGCAAATCTCGGAACCGGGTGGGGCGCCGACGCCAAAGCGTGTCTGCGGCATCGACCTGGGCACCACGCACTCTCTGGTTGCCGTGATGCGTGACGGGCAAGTACACACGCTGCCGGATGCTGACGGCCATCATCGTCTGCCGTCGGTGGTGCGCTACACCTCGGAAGGAGAAGTGTACGTTGGTTCTGCAGCCCTCGAAGCTGATGGCGCATTCTTTTCCATCAAACGCCTGATGGGACGTTCGGCGGCAGAGGCGGAGACGGCCTATCCGGTCGCAGATTCAGCAGCGGCGGTGCCTCGGTTCCTTACCGCTGGCGAACCGAAGACCGCCATGGAGATTTCGGCAGAGATTCTGCGGGTCTTGGCGGACCGCGCGCGGGCGGAATTGGACGGAGACCTGGAAGGTGCAGTCATTACGGTACCGGCATATTTCGATGAGGCTCAGCGCCAGGCAACCAAGGACGCAGCGCGTCTGGCAGGCTTGCGCGTGTTGCGTCTAATCAATGAGCCGACGGCGGCGTCAATCGCTTATGGGTTGGGGCAGGAACATGATGGCGAATTGATTGCGGTATTTGACCTGGGTGGCGGCACGTTCGACATTTCCATCCTGCGCCTCAATCAAGGGGTCTTCGAAGTATTAGCGACGGGGGGAGATACGGCGCTGGGGGGCGATGATTTTGATCGCCTTTTGCTTGACTGGATTGTTGAGCAGCGTGAAGCGGACACGAAAGATCCAAATCGCGTTCGAGAAATTCTGAATCAGGCGCGCCAGGTGCGAGAAGCCCTGACGGAAAGCGATGAAGCAGTACTGGAATGCGACGACATGGAACCGCTTTCTGTGACGCGCGCGCGATTGGAGCAGTGGAGTGCGCCATTGCTTGAGCGAATGCTGTTTTGTTGTCGGCAAGCGCTGTTGGATGCGGGAGTTGCGGAATCCGATATTAATGATGTGGTGTTGGTTGGCGGCATGACCCGGATGCCATATGTGCGCCGTGAAGTGGAGGCTTTCTTTGGGCGCATGCCTCACACCGATCTCAATCCGGACCGTGTGGTGGCATTGGGTGCCGCGCTTCAGGCAGAGGCGCTCTCGGGAGGTGCGGGTTCGGACTTGTTGCTGCTGGACGTCACGCCCTTGTCATTGGGAATCGAGATCATGGGCGAGTTGGTTGAGCGCGTCATTGAGCGCAATACCACAATCCCGGCGCATCATGCCCAGGAATTCACCACCTTCAAGGACGGCCAAACTGCCATGTCAATTCATGTGGTGCAGGGAGAGCGCGAGCGGGTGGCGGATTGCCGTTCGCTGGCTCGTTTTGAGTTGCGCGGTATTCCTCCGATGGTAGCGGGCGCGGCGCGAATTCAGGTCGACTTTCAAGTGGATGCCGATGGTTTGTTAGAGGTGGAGGCGACCGAACGGACCAGTGGGGTGAGTGCTGGTATTTCCGTGCAGCCTTCCTATGGGCTGGAAGAAGCAGAAATCGAGCGGATGCTGCGAGAATCGGTGCACCATGCGGAAGAAGATGTCGCGACCCGCGCGCTCGCGGAGCAACAGGTTGAAGCGGACCGGGTTGTGCAGGCGCTGCAGGATGCCATGGCCATGGATGGAGACGTGTTGCTGGAGGCCACTGAGCGAGAGATGATTGAAGACTTGATGCAGGCTTTGCGTGAAGTGCGAGATGGAGCCGATGCAGATGCCATCCGTGCGGCGATCAAGGCGTTGGAGCAGGGGTGTGAGCCTTATGTGGAGCGCCGCATGAACCAGAGCATTCAGCGGGTCATGCAAGGCCACCGGGTGGAAGAGTTTCAGGAGGAATAATGCCGACCATTCGTTTTATGCCTCATGTGGAGATCTGTCCGGAAGAGCAGGTCATCGATGTGGAGCCAGGCCTGAGCATTTGCGACGCGGCATTGTCGCATGGCATTGAGATCGAGCATGCCTGCGAGAAGTCTTGTGCGTGCACCACATGCCATGTTTATGTACGCGAAGGCGGGGATTCACTGAACGAGGCAACCGAAGACGAAGAAGACTTGCTGGACCGGGCTTGGGGCCTGGATCCGGACTCCCGCCTGAGTTGTCAGGCGATCATCGGCAATGAGGATCTGGTGATTGAGTTGCCGCGCTACACCCTGAACCAGGTTTCAGAAAATCACTAGGAGGGATTGTATGTCATTGAAATGGACAGATTCACTGGAAATTGCCATCCAGCTTGAAGAGGCGCATCCGGATGTGGACCCACAGTATGTCCGCTTCACGGACCTGCTCGATTGGATCTTGGCGCTGGAGGAATTCGACGACGACCCCGAGCATTGTGGCGAGCGGATTCTGGAAGCGATTCAGATGGCCTGGATTGACGAACACGACTGAACAAAAAGGGGCTCTGTGCTAGAATTCGCCGCGCATTTGCTCCACCAGGAAGGCTGGGGCGGATACGGCACCAAATAGCAGAACCAGAACAGCAATGCGCATTATCCTTCTCGGCGGCCCCGGGGCTGGCAAGGGCACGCAGTCCAGTTATATTTCGGAGCGCTACGGGATTCCGCAGATTTCTACGGGCGACATGCTTCGCGCAGAGAAAGCGAAAGGCAGCACCTTGGGCAAGCAGGCGGAGGAGATCATGAATGCGGGCGGCCTGGTTCCGGATGAATTGATTTTGGGCATGATTGAGCAGCGCATTGCGGAGGATGATTGCACCGAAGGGTTTTTGCTGGACGGATTTCCGCGCACGATTGCCCAGGCTGAAGCGTTGCAGGACAAGGAAATTAACATTGATCACGTGGTTGAAATTCGCGTCGATGATGGGGAGATCATCCGTCGCATGAGCGGGCGCCGGATTCATCCGGCTTCAGGACGCGCGTATCACGTCGAATTCAATCCTCCCAAAGCGGAGGGAATTGACGATGAAACCGGAGAGCGCCTGATCCAGCGCGACGATGATTGCGAAGAGGTGGTGCGGCAGCGCCTGGCGGTCTACCACGAACAGACGGCGCCGTTGGTTGATCATTACTCGCACTGGGCGGAATTTGGTGGCGCTGGGGCTCCGGAGTATCATGTCATCGATGGGATTGGGCCTATTGAAGGAATCCGTGACCAGATTTTTTCCGTACTCGGGTGAGCCGGAGATAACGCTAAGGAGAAGCCAACATTATGGGAACGCCGACACTCTTCACTGGAATTCTGGGTATTTTGATCGCAATCACGGTCGTGCTGTTTATCATCGCGCAGAACATCGTGGAAAATGACCCGAAGTGGGACGATCCGCGCGTTGCACAGACCATTCAGCAACGGATTGCACCGGTTGGGAAACTCAATACGTCCGGGGCTCCCATCGAAGTGAGCGAAGCCGGCACGGTATCGCTGATCTCAGAGGCGCAGGCCGCTCCGGATTACGGCAGCGGTGAAAAGGTCTACAACATGGTTTGCCAGGCCTGTCATTCGACGGGCGTACTCAATTCTCCCAAGTTGGGGGATCCGGCCGGATGGGGTCCGCGCCTTGATAAAAGCAAGGATGTGCTTTACGAAAGTGTGCTCAAGGGACTCAATCTGATGCCGCCCAAAGGCGGTCGGCCCGACCTGTCTGACGAACAGGTTCGAATGGCTGTGGACTATATGCTCGACAGTTTGAACTGAATTCAGGACGACTTTTCTTCTTCTTCGGAAGATTCAGATTCAGCGCTCTGGGGCCCCATGGCGCTTAGACGCGCATCCAAGGCATCCAGTGTCTCCCGCGTGCGCTCCAGAAGTTTGGTTTGAACTTCGAATTCTTCTCGCGTGACGACATCCAGGCTCTGCAGCAGATTGTCCAAGGCCAGCCGGATGGTCTTGGTGACTTCGTCTCGTGCAGACTTGAGCGGCTCAGGAGCAAGCGCTTCGATCTTTTCTTCCAGGCTACGGCTGAATTGCTCCAGCTTTTCTTGATCGATTTTTATCATGATGGGAAGGGTCGGAAGTGGTAATCCGTCCGGTTATGTCAGGTTTCGAGCTTTTCAGCGTTTAAGTCGGCGCATTCTAGCAAATTTGGGACTATGTTGTTGCTAGAATGGCGCGGAGATGCACTGAATCGAGTGATATTGGGCAAAAGAATAATGGCTTCACCCCCCGTTTCGCAACCCCAGGGTTCGCCGATCACCCCTGTGGAGTTGACGGCGAACAGCCGTTTTCAGTTCCGCTGTCACCCGGAGATCGCCTGTTTCAATGCTTGTTGCAAAAGCATTGATTTGCCGTTGACGCCGTATGACATTTTGCGTTTGAAACAACGTTTCGGAATGACGGCAGGGGAATTTGTCGGACGCTACACGGTGCCGTTTGAAATGGATGCACACGGAATGCCGGGCCTCAAAATGGCGACCAAGTCGGACAGTGAGGAATGCATTCACCTGACAGAGGAGGGGTGCGGGGTATACGAGGATCGCCCCGCCGCGTGCCGTTATTACGCACTGGGCAATGTCGGGGTGCGCAAGAAAGGTTCCAGCGAGGTCGAGGATGCTTATTTTGTGGTTCGCGAGCCTCATTGTTTGGGCCATGAGGAGCCGCACAAGCAGACGGTTGCGGAATATCGCCGTGAGCAGGGGCTGATTCGCTACGACGAAATGAATCAGCGCTGGAGAAAATTGATTCTCAAGAAGCGCTCGGCCGGTTCGACCGTGGGTGCGCCGTCACAACGCAGTTTCCAGTTGTTTGACATGTGCAGCTACGACCTGGACAGTTTTCGCGACTTCATTCAAAGTCCGGGCTTTCGAGAGCATTTGGAGATCGAAGCGGAGGAGATGGAGGAGTTGCTCCGGGATGAGGAACAGTTGCTCGATTTTTCCTTGCGTTTTCTGGCGCAGGTGTTGTTCGGTGGCGATGCAGTTAAAGTACGCGCTGGTGCACGGGAGCGCAGAATTGAAGAGCGCCGGGAGGTTTGGCAACAACGCCGCGAACACCATGTTCAGGAGCATCAAGAGGCGCTGCAGCAGCAGCAATACGGAGACTAGCATTCGTGAAGGTGGGATTGCTTTCGGATACGCACGGATGGGTGGATCCTCAGGTTTGCGAGGTGCTGGCTGAGGCAGATTGCATCGTGCACGCCGGAGATGTGCTTGGAGACCAGGTGCTGGAGATCTTGGCAGACTTGAGTCGCCAAGGACAGGTATTTGCTGTTGCGGGTAACAATGACCGGTTTCGGGGAAGTTCATTGCCGGATGAACAGGCGGTGACGCTTCCCGGAGGGAGCCTGATGGTGACGCATGGCGATCGATTCGGATCAATGCCGGAACACTACCGATTGCGGCAATGCTGGCCGCAAGCCCGGGCCATTGTCTACGGACATACGCATCGGGTCGCCCAGGACATAGAGCAGGAGCCCTGGGTTCTGAATCCGGGTGCGGCCGGCCGCATGCGCATTGTTAGTGGACCTTCCTGCATGATGCTGACGGCGCAATCCGGACAGTGGGCTGTACGTCTGCATCAGTTCTCAAGCTTTGGAGAGGAGTGATCATGGGGTTCGTCAGAAGGCATCATCTGCAATTGTTGGAGAAAGCGGGGATTCAGGAGAACGGCCCGAACCCGTGGGATATTCAGATCCACAATCCTCGCCTGTATCGGCGGATGCTGATGCATGGTACGGTGGGTCTGGGTGAGGCGTATATGGATGGCTGGTGGGATTGCCAGGCGCTGGACGAATTTTTCACTCGTGCCATGAGTGCTCAGTTAGACCAAGAAATTTTCGGGGTTGATGCTCTGTTGGTGGCTTTCTTTTCGCGCTTTCAGAATATGCAAAACCGGATTCGCTCACGGGCTGTCGCTCGGCGCCACTACGATGTCGGTAATGATTTATACGAAGCCATGCTGGACCGTCGGATGTTGTATTCATGCGGCTATTGGCGCACGGCGGAAACGCTGGATGAGGCGCAGGAAGCCAAACTGGATCTGATCGCCTGCAAGCTGGACTTGAAGCGAGGAGACCGAGTCTTGGATATTGGTTGTGGCTGGGGAGGCGCGTGCGAGTATTTCGTCGACCGCTACGGTGTGGAAGTGGTAGGCGTGACGCTGTCTGAGCAGCAGTATGAACTGGCACGCAAGCGTTGTGCCGGCAAGCCCATTGAGATCGCCAAAATGGATTATCGGGACATTCCGGACGGGGAGCAGTTTGACGCGATTTATTCCATTGGCATGTTTGAGCACGTCGGCTACAAGAATTATTTGCTGTTTATGCGAAAAGTGCACGCGATGCTCCCGCCACAGGGGCGTTTTTTGTTGCACACGATCGGCAACAGCGCAACTGTCACGTACTCGGACGCCTGGATTAATCGCTATATCTTCCCGAACGGGATGATGCCGTCTATTCGGCAACTCGGCGCTTCAACCGAAGATTTTTTTGTGATGGAGGATTGGCACAATTTTGGCCAGGACTATGATCGTACTCTGATGGCATGGCGCAACAACTTTGAAGTCGCCTGGGACAATTTGTGCGGTCACTACGATGAGCGCTTCTTTCGGATGTGGCGGTACTACCTGAGCTGCTGTGCCGGCGCTTTTCGGGCCCGGAGCAATCAGTTGTGGCAAGTGCTGCTTGTGCGCGACGGTTTGCGGGGGTCGGTGCCGATCTGCCGTTGAGGGTACGGCGTCAATGTTCAGGCGCATCCGCCGGCTGTGACAGAGACTTCCCGCTCGGCCTTGAAAATTCCTTCAGAAGTGTGCGCCAGCGCGATGACGCGGGTGGTGGCGCGCATCTTCACGCGCAGGGAGACATACGGTTCTGCTGGTGCGATGATGTGTGAGATTGAGATCAGAGGAGAGGGGTTGGCCTCAACCAACACACTGATTTTCTGAATTCCTGGAAGAGGCGCATGGACCTGGATGGGAACTTTGCCTGCATCTTCCGCAACATCGGGGACATCCAGTTCAATGTCCGCATGATCCGCCATCGCCTGCCCGTCTGTCAGCAGGGCCAGGGCCTGGTCCACCTGTGTTGCCTCAAACGATTCGGAACGAGCCCATAAGGGACGCATCAGGATGAGGCCGGGGAGGGCACTGGCTAGTTGCAGAAAGTGCCGCCGCGTGGTCGAAAGTCGAGAAGCTGTTTTCATCATGTGCTTATTTTAATGCAGAGGTTTGAATCCTCTGCTTAGAATGGCAAACTCATAGCCTACA
>RKRZ01000007.1 GCA_007571105.1 Gammaproteobacteria bacterium | reverse complement strand
TTGTGCTGTCAACAACTTTTATTTCTTATTATCACCGATTCATAAAATATGGCGTTTCTTATTTTAGAACAGCCCCTAGAATGCATTTAGATGGACCGCGGACCCCAAGGCAGCTATACTTCTCTGCGAATTGCAGGCAGAAGCGTGAAGGCTTTTGTGCCGAACGCGCTGCCTCCGCATCCTCCCATTGAATGGACCCCGGAACTACATCACAAGTATGATCGCGCATTCTTTGCGCTAGGCAAACTCAGCAGCACCATGGCACTGCTTTCCTATACAGTGCCAGCCCTTTACATGTACCTCCGGAAGGAAGAGCTTCTTTCCTGCATGATTTCCGGAAACCGGTCATCGCTCACGGACATCCTGATGTTCGAGTTGAAGAAGAAGCCTTCAGCCCCGCAAGGCGATGCAAGAGAAGTAAGGAGTTGCATTGCTGCTCTGAATTACGGCATCCTCCGTCTCGATAAAGGGATGCCTCTATCGATCCGGCTGCTTCGCGAGATGCATGGCATTCTGATCTACTACAACCATGGGGGCACACGAGCGGCCAGCGAACTCCGTGGCCGCCAGCATTGGGCAAGGGGAACCACAAGCCCTCATCCAATCCATGCTCTCTATGTCTCGACTCCGGCCAAAGATGTGCCCGAATGCATGGATGAACTGGCACTGTTTCTTAGTGAGAAGCCTGTGGGCATTCCCGTTTTGATCAAAACCGCACTCGCTTATGCACAGTTCATAACGATTTGCCCCTTTTCCAACTACAACGGGCTTATCGGCCGCCTTCTGATCCTGCTATTGCTTCATAACCAGCAAGTTTTGAAAGAACCCGCCCTATTCACCAGTCTCTACTTCAAGGCGAATCGTCAACAATACCATGACACACTCGATGCAGTACGCCAGAACGGCGACTGGGAAGCGTGGCTGGATTTCTTCGCAGACGCAATTATCACTGGAGCCACGCAAACAATGGAGACTATGGAAGAACTCGAAGAACTGTTTGGCGACGATCACAAAAAAATCCGCCAGATGGGGCGCATCAACACATCGGTCCTACGAACCCACCGCGCACTTATAGAACGCCCCCTGGCCACTCCAAAATGGGTCGTCAAGAAAACAGGTCTCAGTCCCGCAACGGTGAATAAAGCACTCGCTCACCTGGAACAACTCAATATCGTCGAAGAGATGACAAGTCAAAAGCGCAATCGCATCTTCACCTATACCCGCTACCTTAGACTCATGAGCCGCGACACAGAACTGCCGACCCCTGATTAGACAGCAGCCACCCTACAAACCGGAAACTCAGGCCAACCAACGGCGAGCATTCTGGAACAATCGCAACCAAGGACTATCTTCCCGTTCTCCCCACCGAGGCGGCACATTCGCCTGCAGGTGATTCTGGGCCATCCGGAACAGCCGCTCCGGATGCGGCATCATAATAGTAAAACGGCCATCGCTATTGGTCAGTGCAGTGACCCCCCCTGCAGACCCACTCGGATTCGCTGGATAATCTGTAGGCCCCGCCCGCTCAAATGACGCCCCGTCCAACGGGCTAGGCTGGACATAACGCAAACAAGCCGTCTGCTCCCACAGAGGCTCATTGCATTCGGATTCGACCCGGCCTTCTCCATGTGCGACGATGATCGGCATCACACTACCCTCCATGTCCTGCAACACGATAGATGGGGAAGGAAGCACTTCAACCTGGCAAAGGCGCGATTCAAACTGCTCGCTCAAATTTCTGACAAAATGCGGCCAGTGCCCTGCGCCTGGAATGATTTCTTTCAACTGCGACATCATCTGACACCCGTTGCAGACTCCCAAGGCAAAAACATCCTGTCGTTGGAAAAACTCTGCGAACGCATCACGAAGTGGGTTGTTGTAGAGAATATTCTTGGCCCAGCCCCCTCCAGCACCCAAAACGTCACCGTACGAGAACCCACCGCATGCGGCAAAGCCCGATACTTCCCGCAACAACTTTGGATTCTCCCGAAGTTCGCTCATATGCACGTCCCGACAGACAAAGCCGGCTCGCGTAAAGGCCGCAGCCATCTCAACATGTCCATTGATCCCCTGCTCCCTCAGAATCGCGACCTCGGGACGTGTGCCAACATTGACTGAACTTGCAATCGCAGAACTATCTAAATCGAAATTCACCTGCCAACATAGACCGGCATTCTGCGCCTTCGGCTTGCTCAATATCTTTGCGGTCCCCTCATATTCGTTGTGCGCGCATTCGTCATGATCGCGACGACGGGCAATTTCATAACTTGTTCTGCCCCATAGGCGAAATAGCGTCTCTAGATCGCGCTCCACCAATATCTGTGAGTTTTCTTTGCGAATGCGCAACGCTGGAGAGTCCTCAGAATCCAAAATCTTGCCATTCCCCGCGCAGATCAGTCCGGCTCGTTCAATTCGTGACATCACAGAAGGCAAGGCTTCTCCATGCACCTGTATGACGGCCCCGATCTCTTCATTAAGCAGATGTCCCAGCGCCTCCGAACCGTCATCTGTCGGGATGTAAAAATCGATCGAACAATGGCTTGCGAAAGCGCATTCGCACAAGCAGGCGAATAACCCACCATCCGAACGATCGTGATACGCATGGATCAGGCTTTCATCCAGCAAATCCTGCATCAGATCAAAGAAGGCGATCAATTGCTGCGCGTCATTGATATCCGGCACATCGGTCCCGGCCAAGCCATAAGCTTGCGCCAATGCTGACCCTCCCAGTCGGCGGTGCGAATTGAGCGCCACCAGAAGCAGCACCGATTCCTCAACATCGAGTTGTAGCTCGGGGGTGACATGAACGCGCACATCATCAACCGGGGCGAAACCGGAAATTACCAATGAGACCGGCGCGGTCACCTCATGATCCTCCCAAGAAGCACGCATCGACAAAGAATCCTTGCCCACCGGAATTGACATGCCGAGTTCCGGACACAATTGCATGCTAATCGCCTCAACTGCCTCATACAGTTCGTATAGAGAATCCGGATCAGAACTTGCTGCCATCCAGTTGGCGGACAGACAAACTCGCATGCGTCCTCGAACCCGAACTCCCGCCAGGTTGCTAAGCGCCTCTGCAACAGCCATCCGCGCAGAAGCAGCCGGATTGTGTACGGCCAATGCCGTGCGCTCCCCGACGACCACGGCCTCTCCTAAATGACCATTGAAATCCGCCGCCGTGATGGCCGCATCCGCAACTGGAACCTGCCAAGGACCCACCATTTGGTCCTGAACCGTCAAGCCTCCAACTGAGCGGTCTCCGATTGTGATCAGAAATGATTTGGACGCCACACTCGGCATCGTCAACACGCGCTCCAGCGCTTCCTCCACATTGATGCCTTCAATATCGGTCTCATTGACACTGCGCTGGACGCTGGTGACCTTCAGACTCATTCGCGATGATTCCCCAAACAGCAAGGACATCGGAATATCTGCAGGATCATCGCCCAAAAGCGCATCGGCCAACTTCAATTGGCCATCTTTAGTCGCATGACCGATGATTGCGAATGGACTGCGTTCTTTTTGGCATAGAGCAGCGAATTCCTCAACCGCATCCGGCCGCAACGCGATCACGTAACGCTCCTGGGCTTCATTGCACCAGATTTCGCGAGGCGACATCCCGCTCTCGGCACAGGGAATGTCGCGAAGTTCCAGTGTTGCGCCGCCCGGGCTCCCGTCCACCAGTTCCGGAATAGCATTGGACAACCCGCCGGCTCCCACATCATGAATTGACAAAATCGGATTGCGTTCCCCGCGGTCAGCACATTGTTCGATCACCTCCTGAGCCCGGCGTTGCATTTCCGGATTGCTGCGCTGCACGGACGCGAAATCCAATCCCTCGTCTCCTGCTCCGGTGTGCTGCGATGAGGCGGCACCCCCACCCAAGCCAATCAGCATGGCTGGGCCGCCCAGCACAACAATCGGCGCCCCCTCAGGTATCGCCTGCTTGTGAATGAGGGCCTCATCAATGCTGCCAATACCACCGGCCAGCATGATGGGTTTGTGATAGCCGTATTTTTTGAGGCATCCCTTCTTTTCCTGTTCGTACTCCAACGTGCGGAAAAAGCCACTCAGGCAAGGACGCCCGAATTCGTTATTGAAAGATGCCGCGCCAATGGGGCCTTCGATCATGATCTCCAACGGTGTCGCCATTCGACTCGGGTGCGGGCGCGTCACATCTTCCCAAGGTCGGGACCAGTCCTCGAAGTTCAAGTTCGATACCGCGAAACCACACAAGCCAGCCTTCGGCCGCCCCCCGCGACCGCACGCTGTTTCATCACGAATCTCTCCTCCACTTCCGGTTGCAGCTCCCGGGAACGGCGAAATACCTGTGGGGTGATTGTGTGTCTCGACCTTGATGACAATTCCGTAAGCGCCTTCCTGCTCTTGCCATATCCGCTCCTCAGGGTCTCGACGCAAATGCCGGCGCAATCCTCCTTCCAATACAGCCGCATTGTCTGTATACGCAGACAGTACCCCGTCTGGAGAAGATTGATGCGTGTTGCGAATCATGGCAAACAGGCTGTTTGGCATAGCTGCACCATCAATCGACCAGTCTGCATTGAAAATTTTGTGACGGCAATGCTCGGAGTTGACTTGTGCGAACATCATGAGTTCCGTGTCCGTGGGTCCCCTGCCCAATTGATCATAGACTTGAATCAGATATTCCATATCCGCATCCGATAAAGCCAAACCGTACAGACGATCGGATGCCCGCAAGGCTTCAAGGGGGTTCTCGTCGAAATGGACATGCTCAAGCGGAGCCGGCTCCAGACTTCGAAACATCTCTTCAATCCCCCGAGCATCTCGCAACACGGATTGCGTCATCCGGTCGTGCAGCAAAGCGATCACCTCAGCGGATGGTTCGCCTGTCATCTTGAGAAGGTATTCCATTCCGCGTTCTATCCGCAGGACATTTTTTAAGCCGCAGGCGCGGATGATTTCTGTCGCTTTACTGGACCATGGCGAAATCGTGCCTAAGCGTGGAACAACCCAAAGGGAGGCACACGCTTTCGCTGTGTTCGAGAATACGGGCGCATAATCCAGAAGAGGTTCGAGGCGCTGAATTTCTTTCGAACTCAGCGGCTGCTCGCTATTCAGAAAATGGTGAAAACGCGCTCCTGCGACCTGGATTTCGCTGACAGGCCGCAAGCGCTCATTGAGGCTGGCCCGTGCATGTTCGGATAAGGCGTGACCCCCTGGAATTGAACGGACGGGCATGTAGATGGCCAAAGAGCGTGTCCGAGGCAATTTTAACAGGCTGATATAATGCTTTAACTTTGGGGGTGACTTGGCTTCGACGTCGATTACTGATTCCAAGGTGCATGCCGAGGCGGCAACGACCTCGTAAAAAAGGGTTGCAACCAAAATAGTTGCCAACGACGACAACTACGCGCTAGCCGCCTAATCTAGGCTAGTCATCCGCTCGGGGAATGCTTGTGAGACCTGAATGGATGTCGCTTACACAAGCTCGCCAATCAGCCCGTCTGGAGTTGTGCGGTCAAACTAAAACCTCCAGACTGGCAGTTGTCGGCGCCCTGCCCGTCGGGTGACAGCCGCGAGACTAAAGACGGAACTAAGCATGTAGGACCAACGAGGAAGAATGGACGGACGCGGGTTCGATTCCCGCCACCTCCACCAAATTAGCAACAAAACTAGAAGAACAATCCAGAAGGCTATGCAGCCTGAGCGAGCCCGCCATAAGCTGGAGTCACATCGCCCTGATTTCTCAGTCAGCGTCCTGCCAGCAGCGCATTCAGTTTTTCAGTAACGTCCGAGACCTGAATCAGGTTCATCACACCCTCCGCGACTATTTTCGTACCCCACTTCAACTCCTCGGCCGATTTCTGTTGATAGGCCTGAGCCGCTTCTGCGTATTTGTTGACGCACCAGTCGCGACTGAAGTACGGTCCGCTGCGCTCGGGATTGCTGACCGCATACAACCCCACAACGGGCATACCCAGACCCGCTGCCATGTGCGCAGGTCCCGAATCCGGCGAAATTAAAACATCAGATCTCTGCAACAACGCAAGAAATCCCTTAATGGAAATTTGCCCTATCAGATTCAGCGCCTGCTCCTGCATTTGTTCTTCAATCATCCGCCCCATCCCAATTTCGCTCTCGGAGCCTCCACCGCATAACATAACCTGCGCATTCAATTTGCGAATTGCATAATCCGCCACTGCCGCATAGCGATCTGGCCTCCAGTTTCGATTCTCTTTGCTGGAACAAGGACAAATCACCACCTTCGAGCACTTTTCATCCAAAGTTCGTTTTGCGAATCCCTGCGCTTCATCCGGAATGAAGTAATTCCAGACAAGTTCTCGCTGCGACACACCGATATGCTCAATAAAGCTGAAAAAACTGTCCAGGACATGCTGCTTTGGCGTAGGCTTGATGCTTTCGTCAATAAACAGCGAGTGCATGTCCTTGGCGCGCGTCGGATCATAACCCAACTTCAAGTCCGCGCGAATCAACGAACTGAGCATATTTGCCCGCAATGAGACCTGGGCACACAAAAGCACATCAAATTTGCGCCGCCTCAAGGTGCGTGCAACAGAACAATAACTGCCCAGTAGCTTGCTTTTGTCAAACGGAACAAATTCAATCCCCTCAATGCCGCGCACCAACTCATATTCACGCTTACCAACGATCCAGGTCAGGTCTGTGTCCGGCTGATGTTTTTTTAACGTTTGCGCCACCGGAATCATATGCGCCACATCTCCAAGCGCAGAGAGTCGCAAGATGCAAATTGATTGGTATGGAGGGGACATGAATATGGAAGCCAAAATGGGACTTTCCTGCCGCCCTCATGTTATCAGCATCCATCTCCGGACGACCCCTTCCGGTATACTATTCAAAAGCCAATCGTATCCCCCAGTTGCCTCTACTTCTTGCGATTTATCATGACCTTTGTTGTCATTGAAAGCTGTATCAAGTGTAAATATACCGACTGCGTGGAAGTCTGCCCTGTCGAATGCTTCCATGAGGGATTGAACTTCTTGGTCATCAACCCGGAAGAGTGCATTGACTGTGCCCTGTGCGTCCCGGAATGTCCCGTCGACGCCATTGTTCCGGACCACAAATTGCCCCCCGACCAAATGGAATTCCTGCAGCTCAATGCAGATCTCTCTCGAGAATGGCCTATCATCAGCCAACGCAAATCCCCACCCGATGACGCGCAAGAATGGCGGCAAATCTCGGATAAGCGCGACCTGCTAGAACTCTAATGGAATTGCTCCGTTGCCCTCTGCATGCATCCCTACTGAAAGCGTGCATCGGTACGATTTTGCAACGGCATGCCCCTCAATTGTCCGACCTGTCCGACCTTGTTGTTCTAACTCCGGATAGCACCTCAAAAACGGCCATGCGCAAGGCCATCGGCGCACAAATTCGTGATGCAGGATTCGACGGCTGCATCCTGCCTGAGATTGCCGACTTGCGCCAGTGGACACTTCATCATTGTGCTTCCGAGTTGGTGATTAATGAGTTGTCCGAAACCCTGGAATTGGTCCTCACATTGAAGGCACAAAAATCCCAGGCTTTTGAACGGCTGAACGAGGCCAACACCTGGACCGTTGCTCGAGAGATGATTGCGCTGTTCGAGGACCTCTGGCTCAATGACGCAAACCTGTTTTCAACCAAAGAAGAACTCACCCAATACCTGCAAACAGAATACGGTTTGGCGGAAACAGCGGATTCCAAACATCACGCAACAGCACTTGCGCATTTGGAAACAGAAGCCGGCATTGTGCACTTGCTGTGGCAGGCCTGGGATCAAGGATCCAGCAACATTGTGAGCCCCGGCAAATGCTATCGGGAGGCTCTGCGGAAGCTGCCTGATGCCTCTCTCTCTTGTTCACACCTCTATGTCTGCGGTTACGAATCCCTGATGGCTGCAGAAATTCTGGCACTTGATCAATTAAGCGCCCATATCCCGGTTACGATTTTTGCGCGAGAGCACAGCATCATTC